>JAAZFS010000166.1 GCA_012511615.1 Elusimicrobiota bacterium
CAGCGAACTCAGCCCACGCTCTTCTTAATTAAAGATGGAGCTAAGAGGAGTCAGGATACTTGTTACTTCCGGTCCTACCCGAGAGAGTTGGGACAGTGTAAGGTATCTGACAAGTCGATCATCTGGGGCGCTTGGTATAGAAATCACTCGCCGAGCTGTGTCTCTTGGTGCTAAAGTAACACTGGTTACATCTGTTGATACCGACCCTCAAGGTTTTCGCTTGATAAAAATAGAAAGTGCTCTGGATATGTTTGAGGCCGTAAAGGGTGAATATGAAAGCACAGATGTTTTTATATCCGCTGCTGCGGTTGCAGATTTTCGTCCTGTTAAGAGTAGTGTGAAGATCTCGAAAAAAGAGGGAATACCGGTCATTAAGCTGGAGCAAAATACAGAAATTCTGCGTCGGGCGGGCGAGAACAAAGAGGGTCGTTTCCTACTCGGATTTTCATTGACGGATACCCCTGATATAGAAATAGCACGAACAAAAATGCGTGAAAAAAATTGCGACATGATGGTTTCTAATACTGTTGAAAACCTTGGAAGCGGAAGAAGAAGTTTTACAATTTTATCATCTGATGGGATGAATTCATATTCATCTGTCACTACAAAAAAAGCAGCTGAAATAATACTAGAAAATTGTCTGAAAGAATTAAAAAAAATCTAATAAAGTATCTTGAGCAGAGAGAAGCCACAGGAGAAAAGGGATTTTGGTATGGGCCTGAGGAGAAATCTAGCTCCACTTCTGAAGATAGAGCAATCTTGCTTGATGACTTAAGAAAGAAAGCGGAAGAGTGCCGAGCCTGCCCACTCGGTGAGTTTCGGCTAAACGCCTGCTTTGGGGACGGTGCCTATGATTCAAAGTTGATGTTTATAGGGGAACGGGCTGGCGACCATGTAGATCATGATGGTCGGGTATTTATTGGTCGTGCAAGGAAACTTTTAGATAAAATCATCGAAACTACCCTTGGACTTAAGCGTTCGGAAGTCTATGTGACAAATATAGTAAAATGTCATCCGATGAAAGATCCAACAGATCCAGACAAGAGAGGGAATGATCGACCCCCAACAGAGGAAGAGTTACAAGTCTGCATAAATAAATTTTTATTCAAAGAAATCAGTATTATACGACCTAAAGTAATAGTGACTCTCGGAGCACCCGCTGGTAGAACTATACTCAATGAAAGTAGAGGAATAACTAAATTCAGAGGTATACTTAGAAAGGTTAATTTTGGTGGTCATGAAGCTGAGGTAATCCCCACTTTTCATCCGGCTTATCTTCTGAGGAGCCCCTCTAAAAAAAGAGAAGTTCAGATAGATATGGAGCTGGTAAAATCCCGCCTTTGAAGTATTATTCTGTTGCCGTACCTGTACCTGTTTACAGGCTGTTTGACTATTCTTTTCCTGAAAAGATTCAGCCTGGATCACGAGTAAGAGTTCAGTTTGGAAATACTGAAAAGATTGGATATGTCATAGAAGAGTTAAAAACAGGAGCAAGTGTAGAGGATCCAAGAGAGATTACTCAGATAATTGATCCGGAGCCCCTTATTAATAAGAGCCTTATAAAGCTTGGTAAGAAGCTCTCTGAATATTATATATCCCCTCTTGGAGAGATTATGAAATCTATTCTCCCTGTATCAGTCAAACTTCCCTCTAGAAAACTTAAAGAGAGGCCCTGTATACTTCCAACTAAGTCAGATTTTATTCTTTCTAATGAGCAAGAAAGTGTTTTAAAAGCAATAAAGAAACGACTTAAAAAAGGGGAGGCTGGAGAGGTACTTATTCACGGCGCTACCGCTTCTGGAAAGACTGAAATATATATGCATATTGCTCAGTCCCTTATAGATTCAGGCTTTCAGATGCTTATTCTTGTTCCTGAAATTGCAATAACTGCTCAGATCGTCAGGAGATTCGAGGAGAGGTTTGGGACTCGCTCTATTGCAATCTGGCATAGCAGAATGACCCCCGTAAGAAGAGGTCAGACAATAAATCGTCTTCGTAGTGGCGATGCGGATATACTTATTGGAACCAGATCCTCTGTATTTGCTCCTTTCAATAAGCTTGGGGCTATTGTAATAGATGAGGAACACGATCAAACCTATAAAGAAGAGAATCCACCCTATTATGATGCTCGAACTGTTGCAGGTTTTCGCTCAGAGATTGAAAAGGCTCTCCTTATTCTTTCTACCGCCACTCCTAGGATGGAGAGTATGCACAGAGCCCGCCAGGGCGAGATTGAACTCTTGGAAATAAAAGAAAAAATTTCAGGGACAGCTGCAACTCAGATTGAAGTAGTAGACATGAGAGAAGAGAGAAGGGGGTTTTTCTTTTCCCGGCGGCTCCTATCATCAATGGAGGAAACACTTGATAGAAGGGCCCAGATAATACTCCTAATTAATAGGAGAGGATATGCCCCTTTTGTGATTTGCAAAAATTGTGGCGAAAATATAAAATGCCATAATTGTTCGGCTGGTCTGGTCTATCATCAGTCAAGGAATTTACTGCTCTGCCACTCCTGCGGGAGAGAGACGGCTCCTCCCTCAAATTGTCCAGAATGTTCTGGGAAAATTTTCCGCTATTCTGGAGCTGGTACACAAAGAGTGATAAGCGCACTAGGAAAAATCTTTCCTGATGAAAAAGTGCTACGCCTAGATTCTGACCAAGTCGCTGAAAGCGGAGCGGACGAGATATATAATAAGTTTACCTCTGGGAAATATTCTATTATGGTTGGCACTAAACTTGTGGCAAAAGGATGGGATTTTCCCAATGTTGAACTCGTCGGCGTTATCAATGCTGAGATGGGACTTATGTATCCCGACTTTCGCGCGCCCGAAAGGCTCTATGATCTTTTAGTTCAAATTTCAGGGCGCGCTGGAAGGGGGAATAGGCCCGGCAGGATGGTTCTTCAGAGCATGAATCCCACACATTATGCTATAAGAGAACTACTATCGGGCGAGTACATGAGTTTTTACAATAAGGAAATATCTATCCGGGAGGAAGCAGGCTTTCCCCCTTTCTCTAGACTTGTAAAGATTACCGCATCGCGTACAAGCAGGGCGACTGCTTTCAAACGCCTGAAGCTGGTGTCTGATAAACTCAGTGAAATAGATGGGGTTTTTCTGATGGGCCCAGTTGAGTCAGGGGGTTTCAGCAGGAGGGGTAAGAGTTATCATTTGATTGTGAAAGATACTTTAGGTAAAGGAAAGGTTAGGCTTGCCGAACTGGCTACTGAGGGACGGCTTAGAGGTTTAAGGATTGATATTGACCCTGAGGAGATGATATGAGGTTGGTTCTATATCCTGATAAAATACTTAGGAAAAAATCCAAGATTGCTTCTGACGATGAGGCAGAAAAAATATATCCAGGACTTATAACTGGGCTGATAACCTATTCTGGCTTGGGACTTGCTGCACCTCAGGTAGGTATTGACCGGCAGATAGCAGTAATATCAGCAGAAGCGGATGAGTCTTTGGATAAGCCCTTAATTCTTCTAAATCCTCGAATCCTTGAGAAATCTGGCAGTCAAAGCATTGAGGAAGGTTGTCTTAGTGTAACTGGGGTTAGGGCGGAGGTTCCCCGCTATGGTAAGATAATAGTTGAATCTGGTCCAGTGAAAAAACGCAGAATAATAGAGGCAGATGGTCTTTTGTCTATTGTTATTCAGCACGAAATGGATCATTTAAATGGTATCCTATTTCCAGATCATCTCGGAGGATTTAGTCGGCTTAAGTGCTTGGTTAAGGCCAGAAAAGAAAAAAAGATTCTTGGGAAAAAGAAATGAAGAAGATAAAGACGATTATTATGTCAGGATCTGAGACTGGATGCAGATATGCAGAACTCCTAAGAAGTCTTGATACGGTAGATTTGATTCTTGCGGTGACTGGAGTCGATAGACCCTGTGGGCGAGGTAGCGTAATCAAGAGAGCTGACCTTGCGGAATTTTGTGACCAGAAAGGTTTAGATTCATATCAAACCTGCAATGTTAACTCAGAAGAGTCCGTAGATTTATTAAGGAGTGCTGGCGCCGACTTGGCTTTTGTTGTAGATTTTGGACAGATACTTTCTCCCGAGGTGCTCAATCTCTTTCCCCTTGGAGCTTATAATATTCATTATTCGATTCTTCCTGAACTCCGGGGTGCTGCCCCTGTTAGATGGGCCCTTATAAGAGGATACGATAAGACCGGGGTTACTCTTATGAGAATGAATGAAAGAATAGATGAAGGGGGGATGGTGTCATCTAAGGAATTATCCATTCATTCGGACGACAACCACGATATACTTAAAAATCGTCTCACAGATATAGGTTTGAAACTTACTGAAAATTTTTTTATGGAACTAAGTCGTGGTAAAATTCCAGAGCCTGTTTCCCAGACAGATGCTAGAGCTACAAATGCACCCAAAATTAAAGGAAGTCCAGAGATTGATTGGGACTCTACTGCAGAGGAAATATGTGATCTTATACGGGGAATGGCTCCTTCGCCTGGCTGTATTACTCGGCATCAAGACAAGGGAATGAAAATAAAAATTCTAAAAGCCTGTATATCTGAAGTTGAACCTCTAAATTGTGGTAGCGTATCTTCGGTCGAAAAGCGAAAGTTTACAGTTTCTGCTGCCGATAAGAGTGTCGAAATACTAATGCTTCAGCCTGCTGGTAAGCGCCCTATGAGTGCTGCTTCTTTTCTTGCGGGAAATTCTCTTGAAAAAGGAGAAAAGTTTGTCTAAATTTGCACTTTTAACGAAAACATATTTTTTCTTATTCTTTGCGCTAGGTACATGGGGCTTTAAGTATTTTAATGGCTTCATAGGAATAATATTTTCTATTTTAATAATCTTGGCTGGACTCTCAGGCTTGATTATTTCATTTGGTTTGGGAAAGTATCTACCAATCCCCTTTATTTTGAAAAAAGGGCTTCTTTTTAATATTGCCCTGCCTATTGTGGGTCTTTTTGGAAGAGATGAGGCGGTAATGTATTTAGTAGAATTGAATCACTCAATTAATCCTAAAAAATCCGGTCGGCTTATGCTTCTTTTACCTACTTGTATGCAGTTTTCGGGTTGTAAAGAGAACCTAGAAGAAGATATTTCAAACTGCCGCAAGTGTGGACGATGTCAGATAGGCTGGGTTTTGGAAAATTCCCCTGAAGATATGAGCATTATATATGTAAAGGGGGGGCGGGCCGCCATAGAGAATGTGAAGAAAATAAACCCTTCAGTCCTAATAGCTATAGCCTGTGAAAAAGAACTTGAGGAAGGGATAAGGAAAATCCTTCCCAGGCCTGTCTGGGCTGTTCGAAACTTGAAACCGGAAGGACCCTGCCGAAATACCGTTGTCCTTCCAAATGAATATTTAGATACGCTAGAAAAAGCTCTTCGCCAGTAAACCTTTCAGATACATTTATTATAGATGTGGGCTTGTAGTATTGTTTTTATCTTCATAGGGGCGATCCCACCCAGGTTGAAGGTGAAAAATTCATCCCCCCTTTTTTAGAAAATAAAATATAATTTTAGGTTTGAAAATTGGAAAAATTTTCAGTGATGATATAAGAGTCCTAAGCTTACTTTAAGAACATTTCCGGACTACAATGCCGGTAGGTATCTTAGGGTAAAAGTATGTGGACTTTGGTGGCATCACCTCTCCTGCGTCCGCAGCATCACTTACATGCCTGAATTCAGGGGGAGGCAGTATGAAGGCAAGAAGATATTCTCCGGTATCAACCTTATCCTGAATAGTTTCTAGTGAAATATCTCCAGGAATAAAAGTGATGGATTCACTGGTTTTAATATCTTCAATACTGATGTTTAGATGAGGTGCAATTACCTTTTCCTGTAGGACCGCCGTTTCTATTCTAGTATCAGATTTTAAGGGTTGGAGAATCCGGTAGCCGGATTTATCTAATAGTCCAATAGTGCCTTTCTCTGGAATAGCTAGTTTGGCAGAACTTGTAATTGTGAAATCTTTTTTCAGTTTCTCATCAAAGTCGGAGGGTATGTTTGCTTCCCCTGCATTTACTGCCCTGTGATAGGGTAAAATTGTACATTCGTTATCAGGCACCAGAAACATCATTGTATATTCGTAAGCATCTCCTGGAGCCTTCTCTGCTCTTTTCATATCTCTATACTTTATCATTGTCTTGTATCTATGATGTCCGTCAGCAATGTAAAGTGTCTTGTCTTCGATAGAAGAGAGAATGGTTTCGTCATCTGAAAAATATACTTTGACATCGATGTCTTCAGGAAATTTAAAACTGTACCTAGGTTCTTTCGAATTGTTTTTTAAAATATCTCTTACTATTCCTTTTTCATCATCAAAGACGCTAAATATGCATCCTATGTTTAGATTGGTTGCTGCTGTTAATTTAAAGCGGTCAGATATGGGGGCTGTCTTTGTATGTTCGTGGGGTTTGATTCTCTTGAGAGTATCATCGAGTCTTACGGAAGCAATAAACCCGGTGCGCGAACCGCCTTCCCAGGTTTGTTTTATTATGTAAACTCCCGGTTTTGAATCTTCAAGAAGAATTTTATCATCTAAATATTTTTTTAATGCTTCTGCTGCATTTTTATATTTTTCATCACCAGTACCGAGTGGCTTTTGTATATGCACTATATTTGAAGGATTGCTTCTTAGCATCTTATCGGTGTCATCTCCATATTCAAACACATCATAGGGTGGGGCAATACAGGATGCTAAATCACTAGAGTTAAACAATATTCCTTTAAAGTTTTTAAAATTGGTTTTCATTTTTTTTCTAAGGCAAATTTGCCAAGCTCCTAAATTTTCTCTCAGTACTATAACAAAATTATTGTTAAATAGCGAGTGCAGTTTCTTTTAAGTAATATACTGTATATGGCAGGAAATTTTGCTTCAAGCAAAACATACTTTTCGACTTTGGAATTGAGTAAGCTTAAGCCTTGTAAAAACCCAGTCGTGAAAATAAGACTCTGTGAAAAGAAAAGCCAATAAGGGTTTGTGACTGGAAAATTTCTAGGTAAAAAATATGCCAAACTTAGAAATACTCAAATACTCAATTGATTGAATAGATATAATGTAGCGGAAAAATTTTTTAGCTGGTTTTTTGTGAAAAGCAATTAAAGATTGATAGTAATTCCAATTCAAAATCAAAAAAGAGCTTGATACATTTAAAAAAATCAAGATTAGAAGTCAAGTACTTGCCAATCCCTAAAAAATATATTATAAAACCGTCTGAGATTTTCTTGCATATAGAATAAAAATTTATTACAATCACAACCCAATAGTTAAATGTTGTTTAGAAGGAGAAATTAGTACATGACAATAGTGACAATGAAGCAGCTGCTGGAGACCGGTGTTCATTTTGGACATCAGACGAGTGACTGGAATCCTAAAATGGACCCGTATATATTTGCTGCGAGGAATAAGATTCATATCATAAACCTCGAGAAGACAGTAGATAAGATAAGGGAGGCTTACTCTTTTGTCCGCGACCGTGTTGCAGCGGGTGATACTGTCCTCTTTGTATGCACTAAGAGACAAGGAAATGAGATAGTTGTCGAAGAGGCCGAGCGCTGCGGTATGTATTACGTCAACTACCGCTGGTGGGGAGGTATGATGACAAATTTTCAAGCAATCACCAAAAGTCTTGAAAGACTTAA
>JAAZFS010000167.1 GCA_012511615.1 Elusimicrobiota bacterium
CTACGTATACAGGAAGTAGCAAACCAAAAGGCGCTAGTAAAAAAACCATACATAGAAAACCATAATCTAAGGGTAACAGAAATCGAGTCCAGCGACTTGCTGATCTATCATATACTACTCCCGCATTATATAATAATAGATGTCTTTTCATCTCATTTGACAGAATTTTACTAGAAGAAAAAACTCCTGGAAGAAGTAAGAAACACATTAGCCATTTTTCTATATTGGGATTGGTTTTTAATATTATGAAAAAAATTGACAAGCACAAAATCTGCTCTTTTATGTTATCCAAAGTATGGTCCAGCCACTCCCCTGAAGGTTTATCTGCTTTATTCAACTTCGCCAAGTTCCCATCCGCATCATCAAATACAAAAGCAAATAAGAGAATAAAAACCCCAAAAACAGTCCCCCAAATAGTTTTGCATCCATATAAGACTAAATATAATGCTCCAACAATTGTTAGAAAAAAACCCGACAAAGATAAGAAATTAGCTGAAAGTCCTAATTTATATGCAAATACTGCCATTATTCTGCCGAGCGGTCTATTGATATAGGCAGTATAAACATACCCTACATTTTTAGGAGTCTGCACCGAGGCAGATTTGTTCCATATTTCTTTGAGTTTTGATTTTGGATTCATTTATTTTCTCCATATATCACTGACTTTTTAAACAGTACTTCTATTTGCATCCAAATTTATAGCAAATCAGATTAAATATAGCATATTGATAGATATTCAAAGACTAATCATCTTCTCAGTAGCCTTCTGAATTCCATCCTTCAATTCATATTGGTGTTTCCAACCTAAACTCCTCAGTTTTGAAACATCCAGGAGTTTTCTGAATGTTCCATCAGGTTTTGAAGAATCCCATTTAACAGAGCCTCTAGATCCAGAAAGTTCACTTATTAAATTTACTAAGTCTTTCAGTTTAATATCTTCACCCGTTCCAATATTTATTACTTCACCTATATCACTACTTGAGTAATTCTTCATAATAAATACAGATGCACCAGCAAGATCATCTACATATAAAAATTCTCTGTATACTTCTCCGGTACCCCATATTTCAACATATTCCGAAGTAATCCCCACTTTACTTAATACATTAATAATAGATTCTTCATCCTCTTTAACTATCTCTTTATCCAATCCATAGCCAATCGGATAAATGCTAATATTTCTTTGAATTTCAGTGAAGTTTTTTTCCTGTAAGAGTTTCGCTAAATAAAACTTTCTGATTAATGCCGGTAACACGTGCGAGGTTTCAAGATTATAATTGTCATTTGGGCCATATAAATTTGTGGGCATAACAGAAATAAAATCAGTCCCATACTGCTCATTGTAATAACGGCAAAGCTTGATTGCTGCTATCTTGGCTATTGCATAGGGCTCATTGGTTGGCTCCAGCTTACCAGTCAAAAGATAATCTTCTTTCATGGGTTGGGGAGATTCTTTGGGGTATATACAAGATGAACCGAGATTCAATAATTTTTTAACACCATAACGATAGGAGGCTTCAATTACATTTGCCGCAATCATTATGTTATCATATATAAACTCAGCCTTATATGTATCATTTGCAAGGATTCCTCCGACCTTTGCTGCAGCCAGAAATACATAGTCCGGTCTCTCTTCCTCAAAAAACTCATTTGTATCTTTTTGAGATCTCAAATCGAGCTGACTGCTTGTTAGAGTTATGATATTATTATAGCCCTCACTTTTAAGTTTTCTTTCCAGGGCTGTTCCGACTAATCCTCTATGTCCAGCTAGGTAAATTTTAGAATCTTTTTTAATCATAGATAATCCAATCCTATTTCGCCCTTTTTACTAAGTTTGTCTATATCAGCTTTCACCATAATCTCAACTAGTTCTTCAAATTTTACTTTTGGTTCCCAGTTAATTTTTTCTTTGGCCTTGCTGGGATCACCCATAAGTATGTCTACCTCTGTCGGACGAAAATATCGCGGATCCACTTCAACTATGGTATTTCCTGTCTTTCTATCTATTCCTTTTTCAGTAACGCCCTCTCCTTCCCAATCAAGTTTTATGCCAGCTATCTCAAAAGCTCTTTCTGCAAATTCACGCACAGTATGGGTTTCACCTGTAGCAATTAAGAGGTCGCAGGGCTCGGAGCACTGAAGCATCTTATACATTGCTTCCACATATTCAGGGGCATATCCCCAATCTCGTTAAGCATTAAGATTTCCTAGATATAACTTATACTGCAAGCCGGCACTTATTTTCGCTGCAGCAACTGTTATTTTTCTTGTAACAAATCTCTTACCCCTTCTGGGACTCTCGTGGTTAAAAAGAATTCCATTACAAGCAAAAAGATTATAAGCTTCTCTATAGTTTACCGTTATCCAATATGCATAAAGCTTAGCAACTCCATAAGGACTTCTTGGGTAAAATGGTGTAGTTTCTTTCTGAGGCATTTCCTGTATCTTACCAAATAGCTCACTGGTTGATGCTTGGTATATTTTTGTATCAATCCGAGTCTCTCTGATGGCGTCAAGAAGACGCAAAGTGCCTATGGCATCCGTTTCAGCTGTGTATTCGGGCATATCAAAAGATGCCCCAACATGCGACTGTGCAGCAAGATTATAAATTTCGTTTGGTTCTATTTTTTCTATAAGCCTGCTTAAATTACTGGAGTCTACAAGATCTCCGTAATGAAGATGCAAACTTATATTACGCTCATGGGGATCTTGATAAAGATGCTCTATGCGCTGAGTATTAAATGTTGACGCCCGCCTTATGATACCATGAACCTCGTAACCTTTTTCTAACAGAAGTTCGGCAAGATAAGAGCCGTCCTGACCTGTAATGCCTGTTATTAATGCTTTTTTCATTATATTAATCCCTAATATGCTTTATGTTACTGCCCTATATTTAACCAAAAGCCAAATATACCCGCGTATTATAATATACGAATTTTATTATAAATTATGGCTTGTGTCAATTTTTTCTGTAATTTAGTCATATTTCTATTTTAGCAGATTTACAAAGTATGATTAGCCAGTAATCCTCGTTAAGAGTATAGATATACCAAAAGCAAGTATTGGCGAAAATATCCATACAGCTAAGGATTTTTTTATAATATTTATACCAAGTTTTTGACTTCCCCGACCCTTCTGAGAAAGGCCGAAACCAAAGATTGAAAAAGCGTTTAGCTGAACTAAGGATTGGGGGAGACCTATTAGAGAAGCACTAATAAGAAGGGTCCCCGTCACTAGGCTGACAAATCCGGCTGAGACCATATCAAGATTGGTGACTTTTTTGCCCATAGACTCAAGATTGCCATCACCCAGTAGATAACCACCAACCCCAAAGAAAGGTGCTATCATAAATGTAGCCGCCGAGTTTGACATAAGCCCTGCTCCCGACAGTATGCCGGAAGCATTGGCAACATTGTTTGACCCAATACTAAAAGCCGTATAACAACTTGTGGCTATATCCCAAAACTCTATTGATTTATGGCTCCAATGTTTAATTTTTGGATATAAATACTTGCCAGCAAGATAAGTTAGAATGAATGAACTAATAGGAAGGACAAACCATAAAGGAAGCATTGTTTTAAATGCTGACCACTTAACAGCCCTATAATAAAAACCATAACCTACTA
>JAAZFS010000168.1 GCA_012511615.1 Elusimicrobiota bacterium
CCGTAGTGTAAAGAAGAAGAGTTTTGATTTAAGGAAAGAATTAAATATAACAATCAGCATATCTGCCAGAAAACCGACTTGAAGCCCAGATATGGCTAGCACATGGGCAATATCGGTGGCCTGAAAGTCATACTTCATTACCTCCGGGACTCCTCCACGGGCACCTACTGTGACTCCTCCGATAAAGGCTGAATAGGGCGGAGGCATAGTTTTCTTGAGGCCCAATATCATCTTATCTTTAATCCTAAAGGCCATCTGCTGAAACCCACCCCAGATGCCGATTGAAGTCTTATCTAGATACTTGATACCCTCAGCTTCCCCCACATACATACTGGCATATATATTCTCATTATTAAGGTATTCCGTGTAATCAAATCCATAAGGATTGGTCAGACGCATAGGTTCTGTAATAGGGGCAGTTACTTCTACTAGGTCTCCATAATCCATGGTATCGTAATAGGGGTTTTCATCCCTGATATTCTGCGATACAAATACAATTATTTTACCGGTCCGGCCTGATAGTTTTTCATAGCCCCTACCCCTATCTATCTCTATGGGGTCTATAACCACATGAGTAATCCAGTCTCTTACATCAGGATCCTTCTCTATCACACCTATTACCTTGGAAGTATCCCATCTATTTGTATTGATATAGTTTATTACATGATCTGGGTTGTCGGTATCAAACTTATATTGATAGGAAGCAATACCCAGAATCATACAAAAGGGTATAAGGGTGTATTTTACAAGCTCCCTATTTGCAAAATGAAGATATACTGAAACGCCTAAGAATACGGCACAGAGCGTCCACATCCTCATCATAAAGGCTGAACCCTGAGGTCCTATTACATTGGCCAAACCCACGCCAGCTACAAAAGACCAACAGGCCCACTTAATAATCGTTATAAAAAAAGGATCTTGTCTCATAATTCCAGATTCTCTTCGTCAATGGTAAAAGCGTCATCTACCATTTCATCATCTAAAGAAGGTAAATCTTCCGGTTTCTCATCGGTAATGGAAGGAAAATAGTTGGCATTGAGCTCCATATTGTTCTCAACTGTGTAGGAAGGATTGAGTATAAGATATATCCATCCGACGAGGATTGCGAATGCAACAAGAGCGAACATAGATTTTGAGTTTCCAGAATTCATTTGTGGATAGCTACCGTAAATCCAATTATTATAAATTTATTTATAAATATCAATCCCAGACCTCCTTAAATTCCGTAGCCTATAGAAAGAAGATAGGGAGTACCAAGGATAAAATCAGGCGTAAAAGCAAAATCCAGAAACCAAGACCCCGTGCTTAAGCCGACTCCCCCGGAAACCATTAATCTATCCTCATATCTAACACCAATCCGAGGGCGAAAAGAATCTCCAAGAGCAAATTCTAGACCACCTCTACCCCCCACCTTACATTCAGGTGACCGGAATACTTCCCAGCTCAACCTAAAATTCCCCAAGGGATGCATGGCCGCAAATGCTGTCTCTAAAGGAAGCTGAGTAGAATCTTCTAAAACCTTCATTTCCTTTCCCAGATTTCTCAAAATCAGACCATAGGCGTTCCCATCACCTGGAAAATAGTTCCAAGCTATATCCCAGGCGGTTGCCATTGCCTGCTTGCCTGGATAATCCTCTAATACTATATTCACCCCTGCCCCCAGACTCTGCCGGGGATCCACTCTAACCCCCATGGAAAAGGAATATTGAGTAAAGGTCAGGCTAAAATCGTTTATTTTCCTGCCTGTATAGTCCCTCTCTACATCTGGAGATCTAAACTGTTTAACTCCAAGTCCAAAAGCCACAGGGCCAATCGGCTGACCATAGGCAAAACTGGTCATAAATGTATCCATAAAATATAGCATATGCGACAGTTCCAAAGATATACCACTTAAACCAGGAAGGGCTGCTGGATTAAACTGCCCTGCAGACAGGTTTCCGTAGACTCCTGCCATAGAGTTTCCTAGGGCTGCGCTCTCGGCAGAAGAGTTTAATACAAGTATCTGGCCTCCTACCGTTCCAGGACCAGATGCCTGGACAAGACCAGGAGCAAGAAAAATAATAATAAAAAATAGGTATTTCATCTTACCAAGGTTATTTTCCCAGTCTCAGTGCCACCGTCATGAGTTATGAGCTGATAAAAATAAAGACCGGAGGCACATAGTGAGTCATCATTATTCCTGCCGTCCCAGCGGGTAAAAGTACCGCTTAGGTCAGATTCTTCTCTTACCAGGCGACCAGTAAGAGAGAATATTTTATAACCCTTAAGTTCACTGGTACTACTTGAGGGTAGTAGGAGCATAATAGATTGAAGGTTAGGGTTGAAAGGATTGGGGTAAGAAAGGGGTTTTGAAAAATCTACCCTGAAGGCATTGGAATCTAGAAAAGTCATAATGGTCTGGGCATTTATCCTACCGTAACCTGTTTCAAAATCCCTGTGGGGAAAACCATCTCCAACCAGACCGTCAGCATGCCTGATGAGTAAATTTTTTATCATCTCCGCATCCCAAAAATGCCCTTTATTTTCACAATAAGATACGACTAAAGCAGCTAAGCCCGAGACAAAAGGAGCAGCCATTGAGGTACCAAAGTATTCCGCATAAAGACCACCAGGCACAGTAGAGAGTATACCTACTCCAGGCGCCATAAGATCAAGACTGCTCCCATAATTAGAAAAAAATGCCCGCCTATCATACTGATTAGTAGCTCCCACTGAAATAACTTCCCTGTGAGCAGCTGGCCAGGAAACGGTGTTTTCATCTTCATTGCCACTGGAAGCCACAATGACTAGGTCCTTCTTATAAGCATATTCGACGGCACTCTCTATGATTTCACATTTTTCTGGCCCACCTAAGCTTAAGTTAATTATATGGGCCCCGTTATCTGCAGCATATACAATAGCCTCAGCAATATCATCACTGGATCCGATTTCCGTCATATACCCATCACCCCTATCTCGGTATGCGAGGACTTTTAAAGGCATAATTCTACTTCCCCGAGCCACACCCACCACCCCCACAACTCCAGCCGCAGAAGAAATTCCCGCCACATGAGTCCCGTGAGTTTCATTAAGAAAGTCATTTGGACTTGGGTCATTGTCATTATCCACGAAATCCCAACCCCTAACATCATCAATATAACCGTTATCATCAGAATCCCACCCATCTTCTGTCTCTTTAGGGTTGAGCCAAATATTGTCCTTGAGGTCTGGATGATATAAATCCACACCACTATCCACCACGGCGATTATTGCCTTACTATCACCAGTTTCAGTATTCCAAGCATCATGAGCTTGAATTTTATAAAGCCCCCACTGATTAGTCCTAAGTTCTGTAAGATTATTATAAATAGGAGGTAGAACCTGAGCATAAAAAATAGTGTTGGGACGGGCATAGGCAATATCAGGGCGGGAATTTAATTCAGCTAAAACTTTTTCCAAATTCTCATCTGGAACCTTGTATTTATATACGTCAATTCCCGGGATTTTCCCACTAGACTTTGCCCCTTTTTCGCTGAGGGCAGACAAGAACCCTGGTGATGGGTGACCGTCTCCGGCATATTTAACAAGTATTTCCCCTTTAACCGCCTTAAGAGACCGACCATCTACGTTTAGGCTTCTTATGTCTTTTGCCTTAAGAGGAGAAAAAAGAAATAGGAAAAAAACTAGAAAACTATAGAATATTTTTTTTATAGAAATTGGCTGATTTGGGTATAAATCAGACATTAAATATGTCAGAAGTGGCTACTAACTGACATGCGATGGACTGGGCTGAAGTCTCTGTGGGGAGAGAATGAGTAATCAAAAGACCAGCGCCCGTAAGGTATGCCAAAGCCAAGTGCGTAATCAGTCTCATTAAGATAAGAAAATCCGCCACGCGGAATCAAGACCTCAAGATCATACTCCAGAGCGGACCTCCAGCCTAAGTCAGTCTCTTGAGAAGAAAGAACTTCACAAGAAAATATGTAAGCCCCCATTCTGTGGGCTCCC
>JAAZFS010000169.1 GCA_012511615.1 Elusimicrobiota bacterium
AGGCTTAACTTAATTGTTTTACTCATTTTTATTCTCCTATTTTGCTCCTTAGCTGGCAAATATAACATTTTCAATTTAAATTATAAGCCTTTATTCTAAATTTTAAATATCTATGATACAATAACTCGGATAAAAATAGGGGAAACTGGAGTTTAAAGAAAAATAAACATTGAGAAGTAAGAAGGCTTTTAAACTAATAGATAAGTATGTAGGGATATTTTTGCTTTTTTACTTGGGTATCCTGCTTAAAATCATGGATTTGTTTAGAAGGCCCAAAGAAAATCCCAAGAAAATCCTGATAATAAAACTTTCCGCCATGGGGGATACTGTTTTGCTGGAGCCAGTAGTTAGGGGCATCAGGGCAAAATACAAGAAGGCCTGGATACAGGCAATTTCTACAGATATAAATAAATCTATCTGGGAGAATATGGAAGAAATTGACGAAGTGTTTAACTTGAAAATATCGGGCCTTGCAAATCCTATTTATCTCTTAAAATTATTGATTGAATTAAAAAACTCTTCATTTGATATTGTATTTAATTTTGACCAGTGGCTGAGGATATCTGGACTCTTAACAGCTTTTAGCTTTGCCAGGATAAGAATAGGGTTTAAGTCGAGGGGTCAGTATAATAGTTTTACCTTTAATAAAAAGGTTTTATTGGATGATAAGATTCATGAGATTGAAAATTTTGCTCGGCTGGCCGAAAAAGCTGGGGTTGAGATAGGATCTTTGAAGCCTGAATTTAAAGTATCAGCGAAATACTCTAAAAAGCTTAAAAATAAATTACTTGAGCAGAATATAAATCTAGAAATTAATTATATGGTAATACATCCTGGATGTGGCAAGAATGGCTGGCAAAGAGCTTGGCCAGAAGACTACTACCAGCAGTTGATAGAATTTATATTATTAAATTCTTCGCTAAAGATAATTTTAACCGGGGGAAGTGATGAAAAAGATATTTTAGATACTATTACTGGGTATTTTAAAGAAAATCCTCGGATTATTACAGTTGATGAAAACTTAAGTATTTATGAGGTTGCTGAACTTTTACGGGGGGCTAAATTATTAGTTTCTGGAAATACTGGGATAATGCATCTGGCTGCGGCTGTATCTACTATTTGTATTGCCCTTCATGGGCCTACTAATTCTCTAAGATGGGGACCAATTGGAAGTGGCCACCTTGTAATAAAAAGTTCTCTGGATTGTAGCCCCTGCTTAAATTTGGGGTTTGAATATGGCTGTAATACTAGGGACTGTATGGATTCAATTAAGCCTGAGGATGTTAGTGAGAAATTAAAGGGATATATTTAGGGTAAATTATATCTTTATGAATATTAGAGGTGAAGTAATTCAAAACCTTATAGGACTAAAATATAAAGGAGATAAAATTAATGAAAAAGCTTGAGGTGATATCGGCTTTATGGGATACAGTGAGAACCATAATTCCTTTAGTGGCAGTCTTGGTTTTGACTCAAATAGTTATTCTGAAAAAGCCAATACACAATGTAAGGGAATTTGCTATAGGATTTTTCCTAACAGTATTTGGCCTGCACTTATTTTTGAAAGGTGCAATGATGACCTTGATACCTTTGGGAGATTCTGTAGGAAGAAATTTAGTGGTAGTTGAAAGAAAATGGATAATCTTAGCAATAGGATTTGCTATCGGTTATGTGGCAACCCTAGTTGAACCCGGTTTGAAAGTGCTGGCCTTAGAGGTTGAAGAATTATCAGCCGGAGTTTTGAATCATAAGCTCTTGATTAATGGGGTAGCTGTTGGATTTGGGGGAG
>JAAZFS010000170.1 GCA_012511615.1 Elusimicrobiota bacterium
CTTAGCCGTATGCAAAGTCGGAATCCAGAGATAAAAATAGTTACAGAGCCACATGAGGCGGTCCAGGGAGCAGATGCTGTCTATACCGATGTATGGGTGAGCATGGGAGATGATTTAGAAGAGGCTGCTGAGAGAAAAACTATATTTGCACCCTATCAGATAAATGAAGAACTAATGAGTCAGGCTTCTTCTACGGCTATAGTGCTTCACTGTCTTCCAGCTCATCGTGGAGAAGAAATCACAGGTCAGGTGATAGATGGACCGCAGTCCTATGTTTTTGAGCAGGCAGAGAATCGGATGCATATACAAGAAGCAATTTTGGAGTATCTATTTAATTAAATATGAAAAAACTACTATTAGCATTTTTTCTTCTATTCTCAGCATATCTTCCACTTAGTGCCTTCTGGGAAGAGTGGGAGCTGGGGGGAGAATTGGGACTTTCTATTGGCGCTGGTATGAAAAGCGGTCGAGTTTTAAGTCCAGCACTTATGTTTACAGGAACCCGGCAGATGGATGAGAGAAAACTTGAATTGGGTGTTGGCATGATGTTCGGATCTAAGGATGGCACAAATTATAATTTGTCAGATGTGGAATTCGAATGGCAGGATGTGCCCAGTGTATTGACTGATGCAGATAAAAAGATAAGAGAGAAAATTTTCATTATACCTACGACAGCCAACCTCATATATGATTTTTACGAATCTTTTTACATAGGCGCTGGCCTAGGTCTTTATCATGTTTTTTACACTGAAGAGCCAGCTGGTCCTTGGCGGGTTAATCCAAGCGGTGAACCCGGAGCTAAAGTCAAATCACGGGCATCCACATCTTTTGGACTGCAGCAAATGGTGGGTATGGAGATATTCCCCCTCAGTGATAACTGGAGCTGGTTTGTAGGGCTAAAAAGCTTCTTTATTTTCGGTCATCGGATCGGAAATATCCTCGGAGTGAATATCGGAGGTAAAGTAAGGTATACTTGGTAGTTCCGATTTGTGTTCCGCATTTTTCATATACTCCCCTCATTACGAATTAGATTTTAAGACACATGTGTTTCCTACCGATAAATATAGGCTGGTTAAAGAGGCACTTATTGAACAATTTGAATTCGCTCCTGAATTATTTATCGAGCCACCTTTAATTTCCTATGAAGACTTATTTATTGTTCATCAATCGGAGTATGTGAAGAAAATACAGACGGCAACCCTCACACCTGCTGAAAAACTTCATCTGGAACTTCCTTATTCTAAGTCTCTTGCCCAAGCTGCCTTGACTGCATGCTCGGGAACACTTGAGGCTGCTCGCCGTGCTAAAATAGGATACCCTGGACTTCATATAGGTGGTGGGTTTCACCATGCTTATCCAGATCACGGAGAGGGTTTTTCTGTATTTAATGATTTGGCGTTTGCGGCTGAAAATTTGAGAGTGGCGGGATCTAGAGTCTTGATTATTGATGCAGATCTACATCAGGGAAACGGGACTGCTGCTTTCTTTCAGAAAACTCCTGAAATTTTTACTTTTTCAATATACCAGAAAAATATTTATCCTTTTGAAAAAGAATCTTCTGATCTTGATATTCCACTTGCGGATGATAGTAGCGGAGAGGACTACCTAGAGCTCTTTGAAAAGGGACTATCTGATACTATAGAAATCTTTAATCCTGATTTTGTCATATATGTCGCAGGTGCTGATCCCTATCGTAAGGATACCTTAGGTGGTCTCTCGCTGGAAATATCTGAATTACTTGAAAGAGATAGAATAGTGAAAAAACTCTTCTTTGATAAAATTCCAATTGCGGTTGTCCTTGCTGGTGGATATGCGGAAGACAAAAATGATTTGATAAAAATTCATTCTTCAACTATGGCTTTATTTGCTGGAGTTAATCTGTGAGAAGCTATAAATCACTTAGAAAAATAACAGAAATTTCTACTGTTTTTCAAGAAAGAGGCCAACCTCCAATTGATGAATACGGCAAGGTTAGGAGTGAGTATTATAGTTTCAGAAGATCCGAATTGAAAGAAGCTATAATTTCGGCTGGAATATTCACTGAAGAAGACATCCAGAGCGTTGAATCCGAGGGTTGCCACATAGTGGTGGCGAATGCACTTTGCATCTCTCCTTTCTCTGGTTTTCGCTATTATTTGTTAAAGAGATTTCCTGATGAGATACTTACTGGATTGAAAATTTTGATGGTTGCCGTTGCTTCATACGAGGGAGAAATAGTAGCTCCGCGCAATGATGCCGCCGCCAATGAGACTTTGAGAAAGGCTGTAGCTCTTGCTCCGAATGTATCAATTCGTTTCGCGAGAGACCGCTACCCACTAGGTATTGATGCCTTGCTCTTTGATAGATATTACAATCAAAATAAAAAAACAAGACTATATCACCATGGAAAAGACGGAATATTCATAGTTCCAATTGAAAAATTATTGGATGTTTATATATCTCTGGAGGTCGATGTTTCTGAGAAAAGTTATCCAATATTTACAGTCCAGAACGATGAGCGCCTTCTTACTTGGGTAAAGCAAGGAAACAGGGGTAAATTAAGCAAGAAGTTGCTCGATCAGTCAAAAATGCTAGTTAGAAGAAGTCTGCTATGCGGTAGCCTGGTTAGCAAACCATCAAATTTGGATTTGAAAGCAACGGAAGTTTTTTTTCTTTCTGATAAGTCTACCTTAAAAGCGCAAGAGTGTATAGGTTGTGGAATATGTCGAGCGGAGTGTACAGGGTTTGGTATTTCTAATCCTCGTTCAGTGATTCGACTTACGAGCAGTAAAGGTCTTGTCTTATCTGAAAATCTTTCTGGATGCATAGATTGTGGTTTATGCACTTATTTCTGTCCAGGGTTTCGGAAATGAAGTCTCTGACAGTTTCCCCTTTTATACACTCAGGGAAGAATCGTATGAGAATATATGTGGATTTGATTATAGTCTCCCTAATGCTTTTATATCTTCCAGATGTCAGAAATTTAAAGCTTTATTCTATATTAATATTTTCTCTTTCAGGGGGACTCTGTGCACTTTTTTCCCAAATAAGTGTGGGCATAGCATTAGTTAAATACGCACTAAATGGCATACTCTTCTCTTTATTATACGGGGGGCAATCTCAAATCCCTCTTACAATTATTATCATATTTGTTGTTCTTCTTGACGAGCTGGTATTTGTTCGGGCACCAGAGAATGTTTTCCCACCTTTTATTCTGGCAGCTCTACTGGGTGGGTTGGGAGAGCCTTTTCCTTTGATGTCATATCCTTTGTATATACCGGCCTTAGGAATACTATACTTGCTTTTTAGGCGCTTGATAAAGCTTAGGTTTATTCTTTCAGTTCTTTTAATTACTTTGATAATTCCGACGGCATTTCCAGGAGCGTTTTTTACAGCTCTTCTTATTTCAGCTTATCCTGGACTTTCGGCAACCGGTCGATACCGTGAGATTGCTTCGGGGTTGGCTCTTGGGTATTTGATTGCTCATTATGGAATAATTGGAATATTTCCTTATCTCTTAGTTAAAGGAGTTGTCTCTTGGTTTTAAGGAGATTATTAATAGTTTTTACTGCACTTATTATGGGTCAAGCGCTTATATTGTTTTCTTATTACACACACGAGAATGGAAACTTTTATGAAATGCCTGATAACTCTTCGGGTCCTTTGCAAGAAGGTATTTTTACAGGTTCTGGCATGGGATTTGTAGGTGAGGTAGAGCTGGAAGTTCATTTTTTAAGAGAGTCTCCGGATTCTCACCCACTTATAGGTCAAATCAGAACACTCCAGTCTGATGAGGTGAGAGAATACTGGAATAGGGTAATCAAAGAATTAAAGCCCCAGGTTATTGATAGGCAGAGTACGGATATTGACACACTTACAGGGGCCACCGAATCAAGTCGGGCATTTCTTGAAGCGGTCGAGAACGCTATGGATAAGGCTTATGAAACAAAGTAATTCTAAATACGGGGTTCTTTTCCTTCTTCCTGCTCTTTTACTATCCAGTGAAACTACATCTATATTTACTGGGGGAGTCTTCATGTATGTTCTTACCCTCAGCCTTTATCCACTCTCTTTTTTATTTATCAAAGACATTCCTGCGGGTGAAAAAGCTGCTATTTCTATGCTAATAGCTGGATTTATTCTTTCAGTAACCCTTGATTATTTTACGAGCAGTTTTTTGGGACCGCATTTATATATGACAACAGTATCGGTGCTTGGGGCATATATGATTGATACTTTAAACTTCACCCGCTCAGTCAAGTTTTTAGATTTGATTAAAACTGTAACCTATATCATTTGTCTGGCTTTTCTTATATTTCTTTTTAGAAAATTTGTATTTACTTTAAAGTCCGGTCTGTTTTTTTCGGCAGCGACTCTAGTGGTACTTATGAGGTATAAAAGAAAGTGAAGGACATTAATCTGATAATATTTCTTCTGACAGCGACTCCTTTTTTAGTTAAAGATAAAGAGTATGGAAAAAATGAAATTTTTAAATCTTTATTTTTTATCTTGTTTGCTAGTTCTTTAGCTGGGATATTAAATTATGCTGTACTTATTTCCACTCCTCCACCACTGAGATATCTCTTATCGATTTTTATAGCCGCCTCTGTCTTTGCATTTTTTACTAAAGTCTTTTCTAAGGACTTCCCAGCTCAGGGAGGCCTTCTCATATTTTATATAGCCGCTTTGGCCTCGTCTATGGAGCTTGGGAGGTCAGGTATGCTGATAGAC
>JAAZFS010000171.1 GCA_012511615.1 Elusimicrobiota bacterium
ATTTTGCACCATAGGGACCCAAGGGATCTTCAACATAAATTAATTCTGCTTTGAAATCTTTTGGGAGTTCCTTTATCATCGGGATCTTGTAATCAATAAAATTAGGATTGATACATTCTCCTTTTTCATTGAATTTAAGTTCTTCGTAGAGTGAATGGCCGATGCTCTTTAAAACTCCTCCATATATCTGACCCTTAGCAAGGGCAGGGTTTATGGGGGTACCACTATCGTGTAAAGCATAGTATTTCTTTATCTTTAATTCGCCTGTTTTGCTGTTTATCTCAACTTCAACAAAATGGGCTCCATAGGGAATAGGGGCTTTCTCTGAAGTGAATGAGCCAGGTGCAATAAGTTGACCTTTACCAGTACCGCTTTGGGTGAACTGGGCTATATCTTGATAGGAGAGTTTTTTGCCTCCTCCCTCAACTGCTCCAGGTGATACAAGAGAAAGTTCCTCTTGGGGGATTCCCAGATGTTCTGAAGCAGATTTAAGAAGAAGCTTCTTCATGTTTTCAGCTGCTCTATAAACTGCCATTCCGCTGAAGTAGGTCCCACTAGAGGCGTAAGAGCCTACATCAAATGGGGTGACATCTGTGTCTGCGGCGGTAACTGCAATACTTGAGAGGTCTACGCAGAGTGCCTCTGCTGCAACCTTTGCTACAACTGTGTCTAAGCCTGTCCCAAGGTCAGTGCCTCCGAACAAGACCATAAATGTTCCATCTCCCAGTTGCTTGACTATTGCGTTTGCCGCATCAATTCCAGGAATTCCAGATCCCTGCTGAATTATTGCAGCTCCTCGACCAATAAGGGTATCACCAGTTTTTTTAGCCGGAGGATTTTCCCAGTCCATCATAGAAGCACCTTTTTCAATGGCTTCGTGAATGCCCGCAGATGAGACCGGCTGAACGATTCCTTCCTGTCCTTCTCCTAGGCATTTGAGTATCTCAAGCATATCTCCCTTGCGAACGGCGTTTATCTTGAGAAATTCAAGAAGATCCATTCCTAATTCATCGGCCAGTTCTGCCATAGCTGTCTGAACTGCGTAGCTTCCCTGAGGTGCTCCGTAACCTTGATAGGCACCGGAGATTGGATTATTTGTGTAGAAAACAGTGACACTATAATTCATATTGTCGCATTTGAATATGGGAAGCGACTTGGAGCAGGCGTTCATAGGAACCGTCAGACAGTGGGGTCCGTAGGCGCCGCCAGCTGCTTTGGAATTCATTTCAAGAGCGGTGAGTTTTCCGTCTTTCTTTGCACCAACCTTTACTTTAATATTCATTACGTAGCGGGGCCGGGTGATGAATTCTTCTTCACGGGTATATCTGAAATAAGCAGCTCTACCAGTTTTGAAACTTACCCAGGCTGGAATTTCTTCCATAGCCATATCTTGTTTGGCTCCAAAACCTCCACCGACTTTTGTCTTTCTGACCCTGACCATTGTCTGAGGTATTTCAAAGAGTGTGGAGATTATTCTTCTAACGTGGAAAGGAACCTGAGTGGGCACATCGAGAATCAGGCGTCCGTTGTGCATTCTGGCCAGGGCAGCATGTGGCTCAAGAGGGGTACACTGGATACGCTTTGTCCGGTATTCTCTCTCGATTATGACATCTGCTTCTTCAAATCCTTTCTTCATATCTCCTATACCACCTGAATTTGATGCGGCGATATTTCTCGTCAAGTTGCTTCCTATATCAAACTGGTGGAAACAGTCTTCTTCAGTATGGATTGGATATGCTCCCTCTTTTTCAGCTTCTTCAATAGAGAAAGCCGCGGGGAGCTGTTCGTAGTCAACCTTGATAAGGTCGAGTGCTTCTTCAGCTATTTCAAGAGATTCTGCCGCAACAATTGCAACCCTGTCTCCCACAAATCTGACAGTGTCGTCAACCAGTCTTCTGTCGTAGGGGGATGGTTCTGGAAAACCCTGCCCTGCGGTATTGTATCTTGCCTTAGGGGCATTCTCGTGGGTAACTACAAGTACCACTCCGTCTAGTGCTTCTGCTTTAGATGTATCAATAGATTTGATTTTTGCATGGGCATGTGGGCTTCTTAAAACTTTAATATGTAGGGCATCCTGGGGTACCATATCTTCTACAAAGGATTCTTCTGCGGACACCAACTGATGGGCATCGATTTTTGGAGTTCTTTTTCCAACAATATTTAAATCCTCTCTGAATTCAGGACCTGGTCTCACATCAGTTTTTATACTTTTAACTGCATCAAAAATCTGCTCATAGCCGTGGCAGCGGCATATAATCCCAGAAAGGGCTTCACTGATTTCTTCTCTTGTTGGATCAGAATTTTCATCAAGCAGGACTTTCACTGCGAGAATCTGGGCAGGGGTACAGTAGCCGCACTGTACAAGTCCTGCCTTTATAAAGGCCTCCTGAATTGGGTGAAGTTCTCTTCCTGTAGACAAACCCTCAACAGTAAACACATCTCTTTCATCTATCTGCCAGGGTCTGAGCATGCAGGAGTTTACTAATTTTCCATCAAGAATAATTGAACAGTTACCGCAGCTTCCCTGTGAACTGCATCCATCCTTTACTGAGCGAATTCCATTTCTCCTGAGGAGTTCAAGTACATTTTCTTTTGGACTCGCTTGTAGTGAAACTTTTTTGCCGTTAAGTTTGAAATTTATATTTATATTATTAGTCATTTAACTTCCCTTAAAAATTCTTCGAGCCCAGCTTTAACGAGGCTCATCCTGTATTCTTTAGAAGCCCGATGATCAGTAACTGGAGAAATTTCTCCAAGGGCTTCATTGAGGATATCTTCAATCTCTATTTCGGATAAATCTTTTCCTAAAAGATAGTCTTCCGTTTTTTTCAGCCGAACAACCTGGGGACCCAGGCAGCCGGCAACTATGATTATTTCTTCCAGTGTATCATTGTCTAATTTATAGCCTATGGCTAAATTCATTATGGCTATATCATTTGTAGTTCTTGAAAATTTTCTTACTAAGACTGTCAAGCCAGAATCAGGTATGTTTACAAACAAAATAATTCCCTCTGGAGAAGAAATCCAATCTTCAACAGAAATATCCTCCCGACCCTTCTCTTTCTCAACTGTCAGCGAAGCTTTCGAAGCAATGAGGGCGGGAATTATGTCTGAGGAGGATTTCCCAGAAGCAATATTTCCACCAATAGTGCCCATGTTCCGTATATTGATATTCCCTATGTTAGAAGTGGCTTGCTTCATAAAATCAAGTGTATCAAAGGATGTGCGGATCTCTTCAAGTGTCGCAGCTGCCCCAATTTGAAAGGGAGAGATGGAATTATTAAGTATTCTACTTATATCAATTACATCCCCCTTGTAAGGTGGGACTGCCTGATGGGAAAAAATTTCTGTTCCTCCAGATACGTATCTGGCTTTTGGATTAGCTTTCTTTAATTTTACCGCTTCTGCGGCATTAGATGGTTTTAAGAGTTTCATGATATAGTAATTAATGGCCTCCTGCCTGTTTTATTTTCAGTTATTTCTCCGATTATTTTTCCAATACCGTTTTTCTCAGCTGCCTTTGCAGGCTCTGGCGGAAGGGAAAAAAGAACCCCCCCGGATGTCTGTGCATCATAAATTATATCAGAGTTAATAGTGTTTTTCAATTTGCCTTCGAGACTTATATTTTCGTGGGTATTTTCTTTGTTTTTGAATGAACCTGCGGGCATTAGGCCCATTGAAATAAGTTCATATATGTGGGGAAATACTGGGATGTCGTCAAGATGAAAAACCATGGAAACCTTGGAAGCTCTGCAGATTTCCAGAGCATGTCCGGCTAAACCAAATCCTGTGATATCGGTGGCGCATCTAACTTTTTCTTTTACCATGAAATTCCGACTTGCTTTGTTTAATTTTTCCATGGAATTGATTGCTGCCTTGGCGGTCTCTAGTGGACAGAGATCGGCCTTTAATGCGGTAGTGGCAATGCCAGTTCCGAGAGGTTTAGTAAGAATAAGAAGCTCGCCAGGTTTTGCGGCGGCGTTTGAAACGACCTCATTTTCCTGGGCTATGCCGGATACAGACACTCCAAACTTAAGGTCATCATCGACAACTGTATGGCCTCCAAGCAGGGTGCATTTGGCCTCTCTGAGTTTTTCCCCACCACCCTGAAGTATGGCTGTGAAGACCTCTGGAGGATATTTGTCAGCTGGGAAACAACATATGTTGAGAGCAGTAAGAGGGATCCCTCCCATGGCATATATGTCAGAGAGAGAGTTTGCTGCGGCTATCATTCCGAAACTAAATGGGTCGTCAACTATTGGGGGAAAGAAGTCAAGTGTTTGAAGTAGGAGACTTCCATCCTTGAGGCGGAATACCCCAGCATCATCGTAGTCTTCCATGCCAAGGACTGTCTCGGGAGCTCTATAGAAATCTAGGCCTGATAGAATGGAAGAAAGAGCCGTCTGATTGAGCTTGGCCGCACAACCTGCACAGGTAGCGTCTCTGGTAAGTTTGTAATCAGCCATTCGGTATTTTGTCGTGAGCCCATGCAAGTATGGCTTCAAGAACACCGCCAGCTATGCAGCGTGCTTTGTCCGAAATAGTATATGCGTGTTCACGGACCGCCCGCGGATCAATATCGCCCATTTTATATTTTTCTCGCATATAGGTATTTTCTGCAGAAAGTCCTCTGATAATTCCTTGAATTCCAGCTCTAACTTCCTTTTCTCCAACCCAACCTAGTAGCTCATTTTTTTCTACCCTGTCTCCGATTTTTTTTAGGGGTTTAAACTTTCCTTCAGCTGGCGCCCTGATGAGTCTTGCCGACGTGACCCCGCCGACTTCGCCCGGTATACCAGTATATTCTGCAGCTTCACCATGCCAGATAACAGAGCCCAAGGAGTGGCCGCGTTTTGTTTCAATTACACAGTCAATATTTTCTGGTGCTTTAAAGCCGTTTCCGAGTCCGATTGTAAAAGAGGCCTCATCTTTATAGGTAATCCGGTTGTCAATGCCTTTCAAAGTGGCATCAACAATGACATCAGGTTCAAAATCTGCGCTTTTTAAACCTTCGCCTTCAGCAAATACTGAAATAAAATCCTTGGAAAACTCCTCAAGTGTTTTTACGAATTTCCCAGTAACACCTTCTATTGTAATGCTGCCTCGGTCAATCGCAGTTGAAAATGATACTTCACGACGGATACTGGCGGGACGGGGAAGGTCAACAATGGCGGTATAAAGGCCTGCAGAGAAAAGTTTGTGGGCAACACCACTACCCAGGTCTCCGCCACCTCTGATAAGGATTTTGATTTGTTGTATACTCATTTGTCGCATTATAATGGTTTATTTTTGTTTATGTCAAACTCAGATTGACTTGAACTGAAAATTTTAATATCTTGAAAATTATGAGTAATGAAGAAGCTGTTGGAAAAATACCCGGTATAATCCTATCAGGAGGAGAATCCAGAAGGATGGGGTCTCCGAAAGCACTCTTAAAATATGGCAAAAGTACCTTTGCCGAAACCATAGTAAGTAAATTTACAGCTGCCGGAGTGGGGGATATCAGCATGGTGCTTGGTGGTGGTGCTGAAAATCTCCGGTCAAAATTAAAAATAAAAGACTTAAAAATAATAGTGAATCCTGATTGGAGCGGAGGGCAGATAACTTCTCTTAGGGCTGCTCTTAGAGAAACGGATGAAGATGCAGCGGCTGTGATAGTCTCTCTGATTGACAATCCAGGTGTGGAAGTTACCACTATCCGCTTGCTTCTCAAAGAGTTTCTTATGGGTGATTATGATATAATAATCCCAGAGTATAAGGGGCGCGGAGGGCATCCAGTCGTGTTCGGTAGAAGAACTTTCAAATCTATTCTATATACCGAAGTGAAAAACGGCGCCAGAGATATTATAAGAAGCGGTAAATTCCGGGTCAAAAGACTGTCCTTAGATGACCCTGGCATAAGGCAGGATATAGACACTCCAGCAGATTATGAGAAATTGGTAAATAAAGTTTGAGTATTGAAGTCCACAAGAGAATAAGTGAGCTTTTAGAGAAGGGAAAGAGTTTTGCTCTTGCAACTATAGTGGAAGCTACGGCCGGAACTCCCAGAAAGAGTGGGACCCGGATGATAGTTTTTCCAGATTCAACCACGGAATTTACGGTTGGTGGCGGCCCCATTGAGGAGGGGACTATTCTTCGTGCTCTGAAGGCTCTTAAAACCGGAGAGGGCGGTTTTTATAAAGTAGAGCTAAAAGATGATAAGTGCGGTATGGTATGTGGAGGCGGTGCCAGCATATTTATTGAAGTCTTTACTCAGCCATCCAGAATTTTAATATTTGGAGGCGGCCACATAGGGATGGCTCTTTCAAAGTTCTATGATGTCTTGGGGCTTCCCTACTATATTTTTGATGATAGGCCAGAATTCTCCTCAGTAGAAAGGTTTCCTCGAGCTGCTTCCACTCTGACAGTTTCCTATGACGATCCCATCAAGGGGTTTGAGGTAACTGAAAACGACAGCTGTGTTGTAGTAACTCATGGACATAAAGGAGACAAAAAAGTTCTGACAAAACTTTTAGGAACCTCTGCCTCCTACATAGGCATGATTGGTTCGAAGAACAAGGTCCGTACTGTTCTGGATAAGATAAGAAAAGATGGAATTGATGTGGAAGATCCGCGAATACATTCGCCGATTGGGCTTGATATCGGAGGGGAGACCCCCGAAGAGATTGCCCTTTCCATTGTGGCGGAAATTCAAAAGGTAAGATATTCAAGGGAGAACGCTTAGGGCGTTAGGTATAAATGAATCCAAAAGTATTAGAACCAGGAAAATTAAAAAAAGGGTTTGCGGTTATCACAAAGCCATTAACAAGGCCTGATAGCGAAGATAAGGTGACAGGACGTGCTGTCTATGCGGATGATTTAAACATGCCCGGTGCGCTTTTTGCTCGCCAGGTATATTCAGAGCACCCACATGCCATAATTAAAAATGTAGACACTTCTCTCGCCCTAAAATATCCAGGGGTAAAGGCAGTAATAACTGGACAAGATGCTCCTGGTAAAAAAACTTACGGAAATGTTATTGAAGATCAGCCAGCTATCGCTTTTGATAAGGTCCGGCATATGGGAGATGTGGTTGCTGTGGTGGCGGCGGAGACTGAAAGACAGGCCCGGGCGGCTGCGGCTTTAGTAAAAGTAGACTATGAAATTCTTCCTGGTATCTTTGACCCCAGAGAAGCAATGAAGGAAGGGGCTCCTCTTTTATATGAAGAGAAAAAAACTAATGTTCAGATTCCTCAGAAAGTAAGAAACGGAGACATAGAGAAGGGTTTTAGTGAAGCGGATATTATTATAGAAGAAGAATTCACAACACCCTTTGTTGAACACTCTTATCTAGAGCCTGAGGCAGCTCTTGCCTTTATCGATAGTAACGGAAGTATCCGCCTCAAGGGGTCATTTCAAAATCCTTTTACAGCAAGGCGAGTAATTGCTGAATTTTTAGGGATTGGTAAGAACAGAGTGAGGATACAAAAAACAACCTTAGGCGGTTCTTTTGGTGGGAAGGATGAAATAATGAGCGGTATCGGATGCCGCTTGGCCCTTTTGACAAGTATAACCGGCCGACCTGTACGAATGGCTAATTCTCGCGAAGATTCTTTTGTGGAAAGCCATAAACGCCATCCTTTCTATATGAAGTATAAAGTGGGGGCAAAGAAAGACGGCAGGCTCTGTGCTGTAAAGAGTGAAGTTGTGGTTGACTCGGGAGCATATTGCTCCATGGGACCCTATGTGGCGCTCAGAGGTATAGTGCAGGGTGCTGGTCCCTATAAAGTCGACAATGTTTATTCCGATGGCTTTAGCGTATATACAAATAATCCTTATGCAGGGGCCATGAGAGGATTTGGTTCGCCCCAGACTAATGTGGCGATTGAAGCCATTATGGATATTCTTGCCGAGAAGCTTAATATTGATCCAGTGGAAATTAGGCTGAGAAATGTTATTGAAAAGGGTGATAAATCTCCAACCGGCCAGGTTATGAACCATGAAAGTGGACTCAGAGAGGCCCTTGAAACGGCGGCAGAGAGTATTAAGTGGGAAGAAAAACATGAAAAATATTCAGTCCCCCAGGAAGGTCCCTTAAAGAAAGGAATTGGGATTGCTTGTTGCATGAGGGGGGTTTCCCTAGGAGCCGAAGGGCTTGATGCAGCTGCCGCATCCGTCTCTGTCCAGGATGATGGAAGTGTGATTGTTACAACTGGGATTTCAGACCATGGACAGGGTTCCCAGGGGGTGATGACCCAGATAGTAGCAGAAGTATTGGGAATAAATGCCTCGCGCGTCATATATTTTGAGCCGGATACAGCTTTAATCCCAGATTCAGGTCCGACAGTCGCATCGCGTGGTACATTTATGGGTGGAAATGCAGTGAAAGATGCTGCAGAAAAAGTAAAGGCGAAACTTTTGAAGATAGCGGCGGAACTTCTTGAAACGCCAGAAAACAAAATTTATGCGGCGGACGATATTTATTATGCGGAAGATAACCCCGATATAATCGTTGGTTTTGAAGATTTGGTGGACGAATGTACAGGGCGGGCTGTTCCGCTTTTTGATTATGGTTGGTATGTCATGCCCCATATTCACTGGGATGAGGAAGAGGGAGTTGGGGATGCATATTATACTTATGTCTACTCAGTGAATGCTGCCGAGGTGACTGTGGACACTGAAACAGGTAAGGTTACGGTTGATAATTTTGTCGCCTCTCATAATAGTGGACGGGCTCTCAACCCGACCCAGTTTCTGGGCCAAATGTTTGGTGGCTCTTCAATGGGTATAGGATTTGCCTTGTACGAGGAGCTGGAGTTGGAAGAGGGGAGGTTACAAACTCTTAATTTTGATAAATATACCCTTCCGACCGCTTGCGATCTTCCAGAATTTGTTGGGCATATAGTTGAGCGTCCGGATCCGGAGGGGCCTTTTGGTGCCAAGTCGCTTGGTGAGCCGGCTACTGAGGTCGCCGCGGCAGCAGTATTAAATGCCTTGGCGCAGGCAACCGGAAATAGGGTGCAGCATCTGCCAGCATCGCTGGAGAGGGTGCTTCTAGGGAAAAAACTTACAAAAAAGAAGAAAACATAATGATACCTGAATTAAATATTAAAAGAGCTCAAGGGAAAGAAGAAGTTTTACAAATACTCTCTATGGGAGGCTATAAAATTATATGCGGAGGGACTGATCTGATTGTGAATCTCCGCAAGAAAGATAAGGTTGATTATGATCTTGTCGATATATCGAGCGTGAAGGAACTGCGCTATATCAGGGAAGAAAACGGGAAAATATGTCTTGGTTCGGGGACAACAATTTCTGATATAATAGCTTCGTCCCTTATAGAAAATAAGGCTCCTCTACTTCGGAAATCCGTTGAAAATGCGGGATGCCTTCAGGTCAGAAACCGTGCAAGCATCGGTGGAAATATAGTTAATGCTTCCCCTGCGGCTGATTCGGTACCTGCCTTATGTGTGCTTGATGCAGAAGTTTCTTTAGCATCCTCAAAAGGGCGTAGGGTTATGAAACTTGAAGAGTTTATAACCGGGGCATACCGGTCGGCGGTTGCTGATGATGAACTTTTAGAAGAAGTATCATTTTCTCCACTTCCTGAAGGTGCCACTTATTCATTTATTAAACTTGCCCGTCGGGAGACTTTGGCAATTTCTCGTTTGAATGTGGCTCTTTATCTTGTAATTAAAGATGGAGTGATAGAGAAGGCTTCTATTTCTCCAGGAAGCGTGATGCCTTCGCCCAGAAGAGTTGGTGAGGCCGAGGAGCTTCTCATTGGGGAGAAACCCTCTATCGAATTATTTAGGGAAGTTGGCAAAAAAGTCGGAGAAGTAATGGTTGAGAAGAGCGGCGTCCGCTGGTCAACTGAATATAAAAAACCCGTTATTGAGGTGCTTGTCCGCCGGGCTTTGTCGGAAGCAGCGGGATTAAAGGAATGAAGTCATGGAAAAGATAAATATAAAACTTACCGTCAACGGTCGTGAAGTCTCGTCCGATTGCGAACCAGCAAAAACACTTTTGGATTTTCTACGCGATGATTTGGGCATTAAGGGTGTAAAGAAGGGGTGCGAGATTGGAGAGTGCGGAGCCTGCTCTGTGATAATGAATGGGGAGGCGATAAACTCCTGTATGGTTTTGGCTCCTCAGGCAGAAGGGGCCCATATAATCACAGTAGAAGGTTTAGAGAAAAATGGTGAACTTCATCCACTCCAAAAAGCTTTTATTGAAAAAGGAGCAGTCCAGTGTGGATTTTGCACTCCGGGTATGCTTTTGACGGCGAAAACCCTTCTGGATAAGAACCTTACACCTACAAGAAGCGAGATTCGAAAAGCTATAGCAGGGAATCTCTGCCGGTGTACTGGCTATAAACAGGTAGTTGATGCTATTGAGCATGCTGCCAAGGTAATGTCAGGTGGAAACCCTTAGAATAACTTTTGAAGAAAAAATAGAAAGAGCAAAAGGAGTTCTTAGTTTTCGTTTTTCTGCAAGTGAAGCTTTTAATTATACTGCTGGATCCTATGGTATATTTACAATAGAAAAAGATTCTAAGCGGCTTCCAAAAGTCTTTACTTTTTCTTCCGCCCCCGCAGATAAATTCATTGAGTTTACGACGATAATGAGTGGCTCTGACTACAAAAATGCTCTTGCTGGACTCCAATACGGTGAGGATATTGAACTAAGAGGTCCTATGGGGAAATTTTCGCTTGACCTGGCTGGAGATAAAACACCAGTATTTTTGGCCGGCGGAATAGGGATTACCCCTTTTATAAGTATGATTTCCGAAGCTTTCAAGAATGATGCCCTGCCCGAGACAATTCTCTTTTATGCCAATAGGGATATTGATAGGATTGTTTTCAGAGAAGAATTAGAAACCATAGAGCGTAAGTCGGGGAAACTTTGCCTGATAAATGTCATATCAGACAATCTTCCTGCAGAAGCAAAAGGAACTTTTGAAAGTGGCTGGATTGATGGGGATGTAATAAAGAAATACCTGGACAAAAAAATTGAAACCTATCATTTTTACATTGTTGGTCCGCCCACCTTTAACGAAGCTATGGAAAAAGTTTTGTTAGAAATGGGAGTAAGTTTGGAAGAAATCAGCCTGGAAAAGTTTTCTGGTTATTAAATAAGGAGTATTTAAGAATATGGATGAAAGATACAAAATATTATTAAGTGAGAGTGAGATGCCGCAGAAGTGGTATAATGTGCAGCCAGATCTACTGACTCCGCTTCCCCCATCACTTAAGGAAGACGGGACTCCTATAAAACCTGAAGATTTGGAGCCGATATTTTCCATGGAGCTGATAAAACAGGAAGTTAGTCAGGAAAGATGGATAGAAATACCTGATGAGGTCCAGGATCTCTTGAAAATATGGCGGCCGACTCCTCTTAGAAGAGCCAGAAGACTTGAAAAAGCCCTGAAGACACCAGCCCGGATTTATTTTAAAGACGAAAGTGTTTCGCCTGCCGGTTCTCATAAACCCAATAGCTCAGTTGCTCAGGCCTACTATAATAAGATGGAGGGAATTACAACTCTTTCTACCGAAACTGGAGCCGGGCAGTGGGGGAGTGCACTTGCTTTTGCAAGTAAACTTTTGGGAATGAAATGCAGGGTATATATGGTAAGAGTATCATACGATCAGAAACCCTATAGAAAACTCATGATGGAAACTTGGGGAGCTGACTGTTACTCGTCTCCGACCAATATGACTGAATCCGGTCGGGCGGTTCTAAAGGCAAATCCGGATTCGCCTGGTTCCCTGGGAATAGCAATAAGCGAAGCGGTGGAAGATGCCGTCAAGCATGATGATGTGAAATATACGCTCGGTAGTGTGCTAAACCATGTATGCCTCCATCAGACAATAATCGGTCAGGAAGTAAAGAAACAGTTAGAAATTGCTGGAGAAACTGCGGATATAGTGATTGGCTGCGTTGGCGGAGGCAGTAACTTTGCTGGAATAGCCTTCCCCTTTGTCACTGATAAAATAGCAGGAAAGGATATTAAGCTTCTCGGAGTAGAGCCGACGGCTTGTCCGACTTTAACCAAGGGACCCTATCGCTACGATTTTGGAGATATCGCAAAACTAACTCCTATGATGAAAATGTATACGCTTGGGCATGATTTTGTCCCAGCAGGGATACATGCTGGCGGCTTGAGATATCACGGAGCCGCTCCCTTACTATGTTCACTAGTCCATGACAAGGTGATAGAGGCAGTCGCCTATAATCAGGTTGATTCATTTGAGGCGGCTATGCTATTTGCAAATACCGAGGGTATGATACCAGCACCAGAGACCTCTCATGCCATTTTAGCTGCAATAAGAGAAGCGGAAAAATGCCGTGAGACAGGTGAGGCTAAATGTATAGTCTTTAATTATTCTGGACACGGATTTTTTGACCTAGCCTCATACCAAGCCTTCTTTGAAGGAAAACTTGAGAAATTCGAGTATTCTGATGAAGATCTTGCTCGTTCAATCAGTAAATTACCTGATATCGAATAATTTAGAGAAAGTTTTATACTGCGATTTTTAGGAAGGAATGCGGGGTGCTTTTGCCTTTAGGTAAGGTTTTTTATTAGAGCGTGGCTTTTGAGAACCTTATTTTATGAACCGGTACTACCAAATCCGCCTTTTTCTCTAGAGGTCTCGTCGAGTGAGTTTTTCTCTATCCAGGCGATTTTCTCGATTTTTTGCAGGACCGCCTGAGCAATCCGCTCGCCTTTTTTAATTAGTACATCAGAAGCAGAAGTATTAAAAAGTATTACACCTATCTCACCGCGGTAGCCAGAATCTATTGTGCCAGGGGAGTTGAGTACCATAAGACCTTTCTTTATTGCTAGGCCGCTTCTAGAGCGTATCTGTATCTCAAAACCCTCTGGGATTGCAACCTTTATACCAGTGGGTATGAGTGCCCGTCCGAGTGAGGGAATAGTTTTATCTTCTCCAGCATTAACAAGGTCCATACCGCTATCTCCAGAATGCTGGTATTCAGGAAGGCTTACATCTCTGATTCTTGTAATTTCTATTTTCATATTTAATATACTACTACATTTTATTAGAATTATCTTCAAGTTTTGCGGATTTTTTGGAAATATGTTATTTTTGCGGTATGGATAAAATTACAAGAAAAGTATACTACTACGACACAGATGCTGGGGGGCTTGTCTATCATTCAAATTATCTAAAATATTTTGAGGAAGGCAGGACCACATTTTTTGAAAAAAGAGGGGTAGATATTCCTTCCCTATTGAACCAGGGTTATTTTTTGGTTGTCCGCAGGACCGAGATAGATTATATAGCCCCGGCCAGATATGGCGATATTATAGAGATAGTTAGTCATCTTGATTTCATTAGTGGAGTCAGAGTCAACTTTAGTTATGAAATAACTTGTAATGGAAAAGATATTGTTCGGGGAAAAACCTTGCTTGTATCAGTGGGGGAAAATATGAAACCTCGTCGACTTCCTCGGGAAATATTGGATATTTTCAAAAGCTAACCTTATTCTTATTGACAACTTAGATGAATAAAGGTTAAATTTTTAGCTGAAATGTTGAAGCTTATTAAAAAATTCTTTAAGGCCATGAATAATGACTCTAATCCATCGGAGATTGCCGGTGGTGCAGTTCTTGGGGTCATATTAGGTTTAACCCCATTTTTTGCTCTCCATAATCTTTTGGTTATTTTTCTACTGTTTATTCTTAAAGTAAACGGGGCTGCTGCTGTGGTGACGACTGCTATATTTGGATTGATAGGGTATTTAATCGATCCATTGTCCCATATGATAGGCGAAAGCATTTTGACTGCAGGATTTTTGGAAAAATTTTGGACCTACCTTTATAATATTCCCCTGATACCTTTTGCACGCCTAAATAATACAGTGATTTTGGGCTCACTTCTTATTTCGATTATTCTTGCTCCTTTTCTCTTTATTCTCACCAGAAAATTTGTGGTTTATTATCGTGCATCACTAAGAGAAAAAGTAGATAAGCTAAGAATTATGAAAATACTTAAGGCCAGCAAAATATTTAAACTCTATATGAGGTTGAGCAGATGAGGCTAAAAGGTTTTATTCCCTTTATAATCATATCGTCCCTTGTCGTGGTTTTTTTTGGGTTTTTTGCTGAAGGGATTATGAAAAGAACCCTTGAGCGGACCGGAAGCGGAATCTGGGGAGCAAAAGTTGAAATAGAGAATTTGGAGCTGGGTCTCAGCCCCTTAAGAGCCCGGATATATGGCTTGCAAATAGCAAACAAAAACCAAGAATTCCAAAATGCTTTAGAGGTGGGAGAAATGGGCTTTTCAATTCTTTTTGCACCGCTTCTTGAAAAGAAATTTGTTATTGAAGATCTTACTGGAACAGGACTTGCTTTTAATACTCCCAGAAAAACTTCTGGTTTTCTTCCTGTGAAAGAAAAAAAGAAAAAGAAAAAGAAAAATGTTTCAGCCGCCGAAGAAGAGGCCCGTTGGCGGGAAAATATGAGTAGCTGGATTGAAAATGTAAAGGATAGAGCTAGTGAAAAAATTGATGTAGATTCGTATTTTTCTAGAGATGATTTGGAATCATTTCAGAAATTAGAAGAGGCCAAGGAAGAATTGAAAAAAGTGGAGAGCGAATTTTCTGGTTTTGATAAATCTGAGGCAGAAAAAGTTTTCTCTTTGCTAAAAGAATCTCTTGCAGGAGTAGAAAAAATAAACATAAATAATCCAGCGGATTTTCCAGCTGCTTTGAAGCAATTGGCTGAATTGCGGGATGCTGCTACTGAAGCGGAGGACTACCTTAAGGAAAGTCGCAATAAATTAAAGGAAGTTGAGAGCTCTGTAAGCCAAGTAAAACAGAAGATTTTACAGGCAGATAGTGCCCGGAAATCCGATATGGATAAACTTATGGATAAAATGAAACTTCCTTCTATAGAATCGAAAGATATAGCATCTGTTTTATTTGGTGAGCTTCTGGTCAATCGGGTTAATCGGGTTTTTGATTTAATCACTACTGTAAGAGCTTATATACCCCCTCAAGAAAAAAAAGTAAAAAGTCCGCCCCGCCCCAGGCAACGCGGAGTGGATATTCACTTTCCTAAAGACAAGGAATATCCATCACTCCTCATTAAAGAGGTTCTGATTACCGGTTCTTCAGGTGAAGTGCTAAAAGTAGACTGGCTGACTAATGCCCCATGGATGTTTGGCCGGCCTGTTGAAATTTTTATTAAATATGCTGAGTTTGAGGCCTCCGCTTCTTTTGACCGCTCCAGCGAAGAAACTCTTGATAGGCTGGCCATCAAAGCAAGTAATTTCCACCTGGTCGGAGCCAGTGGCGAACTGAATTTTAATGGAGAGTTTAAGGGCGGTGATATTGATAGTTCGCTGTCTTGGGCAGGACGGGGCCTTTTGCCAGAAGATTGGCTGGAATTTTTGAAAATGGATGATCCCATGATTGAAGTTAAAGCTAGAGTAAAGGGGAAAATATTATCTCCAGGCTTTAGTCTCTCATCTAACCTTGATACTATTATATCAAGTCATTTTAAAAAAGAACTGGAAGACAAGATATCAGAGGCCAAAAGAAGTGCCAGAGAGCTTATTAGTCAGGAAGTTGACCATGTATTATCAGAAGTTCTTTTGGCGACAGATAAATTCCGTAGAAATGCAGAGGAAGAACTCCAAGAGCTTATTAGTAAAGTTGAAAGGGATAAGGAGGAGCTTCTTGCTTATGTAGATGCCCGCCGGGCAGAGATAGATGAGAGAACGGATAAGTATAAAAAAGAAACCGAAGGAAAATTGGAAGAACTTCGTGGTGGTGTAGAAGAGAGCATCCGCAGTCTCTTCAAATAAATCTGGAAAGTATTTTGACCCAGCCTTTTGAAAAACTATTTGGACTTCCTCCAGAGCAAATAAATAAAAACTGTATTATTCTTCCCCTTAACGATGCACCTCTCTTTACTGGAGAACGAGGAGATAGGGGAGTTTTTTTCCGTGTTTACAATCAAGAAAATTATACAGTAATAACACTAAAAAACCGTTGGTTAGCGGGAGATCTTGCCCTTATGCTTGGAGAAACTCCCTGTGAAAATCTAATCTTGTTTGGCAGCTGTGGCGGAATAGATGAGGAGCCTGGAGCTCTATTTCTGGCAGAAAAAGTTCTTAATCTTGAGAGTTTTTCTGGCTTTTTAAATCATATTGATGGGGGATGGTCTTATCCTTCAGAGGCACTATTTGAAATTTTTAAAAACCACAAATCATTCGATAAGTTTAATGTATCTCTTGGTGCAACAGTATCTTCGCTTTGGCTTGAGGAGGAGAGGCTAGATTATTTCAGGGAAAAGGGGATATCTTTTCTGGAGATGGAAGCCTCTATGGTCTTTGCGGGAGCCGCCCATGCGGGAATCCGTGCTTTGGGTGTTTTTTATCTTTCAGATGTACCAGGGAAATTGAATTATTACGATGAATTTAATCCTGCTGCTGCAGAAAAAATTAAAGGTGCAAGACGGTCGGCAGCCCTTATTATCCAGAACATAATTTCAGATGAGCTTTCCTGAGAAGCTCTATTTTACCGTTGGTAGGCTCTTTCCTCGTTTGGGATATAACAAAAAGAATCAAGTGGTCCGCTTGATTTATGAAATATCGCTTAAAGAAAAAATTGACCCAATTAATCTTGCAGAGTCTTTTACTGACCAAAAAAATTTTAAAGGCCTGAAAAAAAATCTAATAGAAAGAAGATATCCGAAAGTTCCCTATCAAGAGGCCTTGAGTAAAGCTTATCTGCCCGTATTGAGTAAAACTAAAAATCCGGCCCGCTTGGACGGCGCCTTATTTTCTCCGAATAAAATTTACTATGAGCCAGGCACAGAAAATTCAAAAGTGTTGAAAAACACTGCAAGAGAGTATCCTAGTGCTGAATTTATCCAAATTAATTCTCTTAAAGAATTTACCCAAGAGGCTTCTGAAGAGTTTTTTGATTATAACAGCCGGCGTGACCGAATTTTTATTACTAAGGAGAGTCATGATTTTTTCAAGAGATGTCCCTGTACATCGGGATGCCTAAATTGTAATTATTATATCCTCAATGCGGGCTTTGGATGTCCTTATGAGTGCGAGTACTGCTTCCTGCAGGGATATTCGAATGCTCCAGGCATAATTCTTCATTCAAATACAGAGGACTTTTTAGGAAAAATACCTAAGGGTCAACTCCGGGCCGGAACGGGCGAGTTTATGGATTCCTTGATTCTTGACAATCTTACTGAAGATGCTGGCTTAATCTCAGCATTTATTAAGGAAAACAGGAGAAACATGTTCTTTGAATTTAAAACAAAGAGTGTAAATATAGAGGGGCTACTTGAAAATGCTCCTGCGGATAATATTGTGGTTGCTTGGTCGCTCAATCCCGAAAAAATAATTTCCCGCCATGAACATTATACTACTAGCTTAAGTGAGAGATTAGATGCGGCTTTAGAGTCTGTAAAGTCCGGTCTCAGGGTGGCCTTTCATTTTGATCCGATAATTTTATATGAAAATTGGGAGGAGGACTATCTAGAGATGGCCTCTTTAATGCTTAGTCGTATACCTCATGATGCTATTGTCTGGATAAGTGTAGGAAGCTTTAGATTCCAGCGAAAGCTCAAACCTGTGATTGAGACAAGATTTCCCTCATCAGAACTACTTCATGGAAATCTTCTTCTTGGTTTTGATGGAAAACTCCGTTATCTTCAAGAGGAGAGGGCGGCAGCCTATAAAAAGCTCTGCGATTACATCAAAAAAGAAGCTCCTGGAATATCCCTGTACTTATGCATGGAGGATCCTGAGACCTGGCGCGCCTCAGGATTGGAATCTTCTTTTAGCTGGGACTATGCTTCGCTAGGCTGAAGCAAATAAGAGAAATCACCTATATTATAATTTAAGTTGCAATATATTCCGTATTTAATTAAAATCATAGGATAATTGCCGGGGTGTTGGAACAGGCAGACAAAGCGGATTTAAAATCCGCTGGTGCAGAGCACCGTGCGGGTTCAAGTCCCGCCCCCGGTACCAAAGAATTTTGCCGCCTTTAAGGTTTATAATTTTACCAAAATGATTCCTGAGTTGCGGTTGGAAACAAAGGAGAAGTTAGGAGATAATTATGAGTACAATTTTGATTAAGAACGCTTCAGCTATAGCGACACAGGATGATGAGAGAAGAGTCTTAAATAATGCGGATATTTTTATAAGGGGTAACCGTATTGAAAAGATAGGGCAGGGAATAAAGGAATCCGCCGACCAAGTTATTGATGCCCGTGGTAAAGTGGTAATACCCGGGATGGTCAACACCCACCATCACTTTTATCAGACCCTGACCAGAAACCTCAAGGAAGTCCAGAATGCCAAGCTTTTTGTCTGGCTATCCTTTCTTTATGATGTTTGGAAACATATAGATGCCCATGCAATTGATATAAGTACTCGTGTAGGAGTTGGCGAACTTCTTCGTACAGGTTGCACCACTACAAGCGACCATATGTATCTTTATCCAGAGCATCAGGGAATAACCTGATAGATGTTGAAATTGCAGCTGCTGCTGAAATGGGAATTCGTTTTCATCCAACCCGCGGAAGCATGTCTCTTGGCCAGTCCGATGGCGGACTTCCACCGGATACTGTGATACAGACTGATGAAAATATATTGAGAGAGTCAGAGAGAGTCATAAGTGAATTTCATGATCCTGAACCTTTCTCAATGTGCCAGATAGTACTTGCTCCCTGTTCTCCCTTCTCAGTTACCGAAAAGTTAATGAGGGATACTGCCCAGCTTGCAAGGGATAAGAAAGTATTTATGCATACCCATCTTGCAGAAACTGAAGATGAAGAAGACTTCTGCATGGAGCAACAATCAATGAGACCGTTAGCATATATGCAGAAAGTTGACTGGGTGGGGTCTGATGTCTGGTTTGCTCATTGTGTGCATCTAAATGATGAAGAAATACAAGTTCTTGCGGATACGAAAAGCGGTGTTTCTCATTGTCCGTCCTCTAACATGCGATTGGGATCTGGAATGGCACCTATAAGGAAAATGCTTGACGCTGGTGTGAATGTTTCCCTGGCTGTGGATGGATCCGCCTCAAATGATTCTTCGGATATGTTGGGCGAAGCCCGTATGGCAATGCTGGTGGGGCGGATAAAGTCTGGGGTAGAGTCAATGAGTGCTGAAGATGTACTCTATATGGCCACCCGCGGTGGAGCTGCTGTTCTGGGCCGTGATGACATTGGTAGCATAGAAGTAGGTAAGGCTGCTGATATTGCTATTTTTGAGACCCGAAGACTTGATTTTGCTGGTGCTGCGGCAGATCTTCCAGCAGCGCTTGTTTTTTCAGGTGCATCACATTTTGCTGATACCGTTATTGTAAATGGTCAGGTAAGAGTTCGTGATTCAAGGCTTGTTGATGTTGATGAAGAGGCCCTAACCGATGAGGCCAATAGTGTTTCAAAAAACCTCAGAGTAAAAGCAGGTATTGAGAAAGAATAGAATAACTCCAAGATTGCTTGTGGCGGCAGTATTGGTGCTTTCTCCTTTGCGGCACCTTAATGCTGAAGAGGGGCTTTCTCCGCTTGAAAGAGAACTTCTAACTCAGTTATATTCAGCCGATGAACGGGAGAGGGTAAATGCGGCAATCAAGCTCTCGAGTTATTCCGATACAAAAGAGGTAGTAGAGGCATTAATTAACGCGGCAGCTTCCGACCCTGACCAGATGGTTGCAAGGGTTTCTTTAAGAAGTCTCGGTCACATGGGGGCTGAGGATGCGCTAGAGCTAATTCTTGAGAAAGCAGCGGAGGCACCTTTGCCAGTTATGATGGAAGCCATGTCTGCTGCTAGGAATTTTTCTGATCAGAAAGTTCTGGAAATGCTTCTAGAAAAAGCATCAGATCCGAATTCTCTGATAAGGCAGAGGGCTATCGGATATCTCTGGGATAGAGATGATGATAGAATTAAGTTACTATTACTGAAAAAGCTTGAAGACCCTGCAGAAGGTGTTCGGCTGGCTAGTCTTAAAGCTATTGACCAGCGTGAGGAAACAGGGGCATCCGAGGTGCTTGAGGTGGCTCTTGGTTCAGATAGATCACCTGCTGTAAGGGAAGAGGCCGCCCGGGCTCTTGAAAAATATACAAATAGAGCCAAGGCACTAAAAAGTGCCCTAAATGATTCGGACCTGATAGTTAGAATGACTGCGGCACGTTCTTTAGCTGGACAGGGTTCTTCATCGGGTCTAAAGACTGCTATTCAGGAAGTTAAATCTTCAGATGCCCGAGTGAGAGTGTTGGCAGTTGAGATTATAGGCTTGGTTGGGAGTGTCTCAAACCGGGTGTTTCTTGAAGAAGCATCCAGAGATTATGATCGTCGGGTACAGCGGGCTGCAGAGGCGGCGCTAAAAGAGATGGAAAAAAGGATTAAGATAAAGGAGAAATCGAAATGATTACACTTATTGAAGGTGGTACGGTGATTACTATGGGTAGAGATAATAAGATTTTTTCTCCCGGAGGGGTGGTTATGGAAGGAGAAAATATCATTGATGTAGGTCCTCTTGAAGAGGTCCGCTCCATGTATCCTGATGCTGAAGTTATTGATGCCAAAGGTAAGGTGATAATGCCATCTTTTGTTAATGTGCATCACCATTTTTATTCAACATTGTCCCGAGGCTTTGCACCTCCTGGAGAGCCTGCGAGTAATTTTGTTGAGATTCTTGAATCACTCTGGTTTAAATTAGATAAGGCGCTTTTTAGAGAAGCAATTTATCTTTCGGCTGTGATACCTCTTATCGAAAGCATGAGGTACGGAGTTACGGCGATTATTGACCACCATGAGAGTCAGTCATATCAGATTGGAAGCTTGGATGAAATCAAGCGTGCTGTAGAAGAGGCAGGGATGAAAGCAGTACTTTGTCTGGGAACCTCTGATCGCTATGGCAGAGGAGAGAGAGGAATTGAAGAAAACGAAAGGTTTCTAAGAAAAGAATCCTCAAATGTAAAAGCTATGGTTGGTCTTCATGCCTCTATGACCGTAAATGATGACACACTAAAGAAAAGTGTCGCTCTTGCCGAAGAATTCAATACTGGAATTCATGTACATGCTGCTGAGGATTTGGCTGATCAGGTAGAGACCCGTAAGGCTTATTCAAAAGATGTGATTGAGCGTTTCCGTGATGCCGGAGCTCTTGGAGAGAAGAGTCTTTTGGTCCACTGTATCCACATAAGTGATGCTGAAATGGAAATGATAAAATCTACTGGAACTAACGTTGTACACAATCCCGAAAGTAATATGAATAATGCAGTAGGCTATGCACCGGTACTTAAAATGTTCTCTTCAGGAATTGATGTAGGTATTGGAACCGATGGGATGAGTTCAAATATGTTGGCTCAGATGAGATGTGCTTTTCTTTTAGCCAGAAATCAGCATGCTGATCCAAGAGTGGCTTTTGGTGAAATGCCTACCATGCTTCTGAAGAAAAATCCGAAGATTCTCAATAAAATAACCGGATGGGAGCTTGGAGAACTTGCAGAAGGTACCAGCGCGGATATAGCGATTATTAATTATGATCCACCGACACCGATGACTACGGATAATCTCTATGGGCACATACTTTTTGGTATGGTTTCCAGCTCAGTTGATACTACCATATCAGGCGGTAAAGTGATTATGAAGAATCAAAAAATTCTTGGTTTTGATGAGGAACTTATCTATGAAGAAGCCAGGAAAGCAGCTGTAAAGGTATGGGAAAGGATTACCTGATTGAGTTTTGAAGGGTTCTTTAAAGACATACTGAGTATACCATCCCCCTCCGGTAAAGAGGAGGGGGTGGCACTCAGGGTAAAAGAAGAGTTTCAAACTCTCGGATATGATGAAATAATTGAGGCGGCTGGCAATGTCTGCGGCCGCCGTGGCAATGGCCCGATAAAGATACTATATGACGCTCAAATGGATGTGGTCGAGCCTGGCAGCGGATGGGAGGGGGATGCCTATAAACCTCTTCTGAAAGACGGCCGCATAATTGCGCGGGGAGCAGCTGATGATAAGGGGCCACTTACCTCTATGATTTATGGTGGCGCTGAAGCGGATGTTGCCGGGGTGACGCTATATGTTTTAGCCAGTGCCATGGAAGAGGTATCGGCCGGAAGTGCACTTGAGGATTTCTTCCGAGAGACTGATATCCGACCGGATTTTGTTGTCATAGGTGAACCTTCTAGAAATCATGTTATGCTAGGTAGTCGCGGAAGGGTGCTTCTCAGGGCTGATTTTGCTGGAGAAGCATCTCATGCAAGTAATCC
>JAAZFS010000172.1 GCA_012511615.1 Elusimicrobiota bacterium
AGGACCCTAGAGCAAGCCCCAAGAGTGTAGTAATTCCAGACCTACCGGAAACATGGGCTCCCCTTTCGTAGAAAAGTTCTGCTAAAAAAGCCCCAATAAATGTTCCAAGTGCACTGCCAATAATAATAGCAATTCCGGATACCATAAGGCTCATAAACACCGCTCCCAAGAAACCCCCAATTAATGCTCCACGCACACCAGCTGGTGCCCCAGCCCCCTTTTCCCTTCTACGGCCTGAAAAATAATATTCCAAAAATTCACCAAGAAATGTAATACAAAAAAATATTAAAACAAAAGTAATAGAAAAAACATTAAATCCATCAAATATAGAAGCAAGAAATAGCCCCACAAATCCTAGAAAGGAACCAGGTAGACCCATAATGGTAAGAACCATACCAGTTAAAGTAAATAAGATTATAAAACCTATCAGATAAAAACTCATTTCCTATAATTATAGGGTGCCGGTAACCGACGCATTACCAGTATAACCGCTATTCCTTTAATAATATCCCCTGGTAAAAAAGGAAAGATACCCAGGAAAAAAGCCTCCTTGATTCCAATCCCAGTATGCAAAATGAGCCAGGGAATTCCAAAAAGATAAACTAGTAGCAGACCTAGTACAATTGCAAGCCCACCTTTGCCTTTTCCGGCAATAAGTGAAACTAAAGGAGCCACCAAAATAAAGCCAAACAGATACCCACCAGTCGGCCCCAAAAGAAAACCTGGGCCGCTTCCCCCAGCAGAAAAAACAGGAAGACCAGCAAAGCCCATAAGAACATATGTAAGCTGACTTAAAAAAGCATTCAGGGGATTTAGATAGATCCCCGATAAAATAATAAAAAAACTTTGCATGCTAACTGGAACTGGAGAAAAAGGAAGGGGAAGAATAATATAGGAACCTATAGCTGTAAGCACGGCAAAAAGTGAAATCCGCACTAAAGGAGTTCTGCTTATATTTTTCATAAGGTAGGTATAAAATAAAGAGTATAGTACTTGGTAGCGGCAACGGGATTTGAACCCGTGTCGCAGCCTTGAGAGGGCTGTGTCCTAGACCAGGCTAGACGATGCCGCCGCCGTCGAAGCATCCTAACATTAAATTGATTGCATTTCAAACATCCGACGATAAAGACCTGGTATGGCAAGAAGTTCTTCGTGGCGACCCTCCTCTCTTACTTTACCGTCCTCCAAAACAATTATTTTATCTGCATTTCTTACAGTTGAGAGTCTATGGGCAATTACCAAAGTTGTCCGATTTTTCATCAGTAAATCTAATGCATCCTGAACAAGTTTTTCCGACTCCGTATCAAGGTGAGAAGTCGCCTCATCCAGGATGAGTATTTCAGGATCCTTTATAAGAGCTCGAGCTATAGATATACGCTGTTTTTGACCCCCTGAAAGCTTAACTCCCTTTTCCCCCACTATGGTGTCATAACCATCGGGAAGCTGTTTTATAAACATATCAGCGTAAGCAGCCTCGGCATATTTCCTAACTTCATCATCACTAAATTCCCCTAGACCGTAGCAGATATTATCCTTTACACTCATGTTAAATAGAATCACATCCTGCATAACCATGGCTATTTTTTTCCGTAGAGAACGGACAGTATATTCTCTAATATCCTTTCCATCTATGGCAATAAATCCCGAAACTGGGTCAAAAAACCTTGGCACAAGGTTTATGAGAGTGCTCTTCCCAGCCCCTGAAGGACCCACCACGGCCGCAATACTGCCATGAGGGACATTGATATTGATGTTTTTCAATACAAGATCCCCATCCCCATAGCGATAGGAAACGTCTCTGAACTCCAAACTTTGGTTGAAATCTTTCAGAATTTTGAGATTACTGCGCTCAACAAGCGGAGATTTTTCATCTAAAATTTCAAATATTCTTTCTGCTGCAGCCAATGATTTCTGAAGTTCTTGGTTCAGACCTGCAAAGTTTTTTGCAGGCGTATAGAGTGCCACTATATATCCTAACAAGAGAAAGAAATCACCTGGGGTTACACTATCTCTAATAACGGCGCCACCTATAGTGACTATAGCAAGGGCAACTCCGGAGATGGCAAGAAATTCAATAAAAGCTCCCTGAAAAGCATCAATTTTTTCTGATTTTAAAACAAGGCTAATAAAGCGCTTATTGGCCTTTTCCATTTCTTTCTGCTCTTCCTTCTCCATAGAGAAGCTTTTCACCAAACGAACCCCAGAGATTTTTTCGGATAAAAAATCATATATATCAGCCATCCTCTGCTGGCCCTTACGACCGAGATTCCTCAACATTTTCGAGAACAAAACCAGCGGAAGTATAATTAAAAGAAAGCCCAAAATTGTCATAAGAGCCCATTTGGGATTAAAGAATATTATCATTCCCAAAAGTATAATAAGCATAAGCCCATCTCTTACAAACCTAGCTGGTATCTTTACGATAGAATTTTCAAGGTATTTCACGTCGTTTGTTATACGGGAAAGGATCTGTCCTGTCGGATTATTAGAGTAATATTCAAGCGATTGATATACTAGGTGGCCAAATAACCTATTTCTTATATCCATGGTTACGTGCTGTCCAATATAGGCCATAAGATATTTTGAGAAAAAATCAAATACTCCCTTTAGAAGCGCCAAGCTTATTATAGCAAGAGCCAGAAAATTTACTGCTGCATCTCTCGGAATTTCATATTTAAGAAATGGTATAACAATCACCTCACTGGACGCGAAAATAATATCCATTACAGGCTTTACCATTGTAATTATTGAAGGCATTAGGGTCCCTACAAAGGAGAGACAGATAATTCCTATTATAAATATACATTTATAGGGCTTTACAAACTGGCCCAACCTTTTAAAGATAAGCCAGTTACTTATTTTATTATTACTCATCTATTGTAGACCCCTCTTTTAGAAGCCCGGACAAACCTGACCATCCACTTTACATTTTCTGATTCCATAATCGGGTCACTCTCAAGGACTTCAAGAGCCTGCGAAATATTCATTTTAGATCTGAATAAAATTCTGTAGGCTTGGGAAATTGCGGCAATTTCATCTTCAGAAAAATTTCTTCTCTTTAAACCAACCGAGTTAATCCCAGCCAGACGGACTGGACTTCCCGCAACCTTACAGAAAGGCGGAACATCCTTTGCTATGCGGCTCGCACCTCCTACAAATGAAAAGGCGCCTATGGAGGCAAACTGATGGACAGGAGTTAGGCCACCTATAATAGCATTTTTTTCCACTGTAACATGACCGGCCAAGGTCGCACAGTTGGATAGTATAACCCCGTCGCCAACTATACAATCGTGAGCAATATGTACATAGGACATCAGAAGTGCGTTTTTCCCTACGCTTGTCTTTTTTCTGTCGCTAGTACCCCGGTTTATAGTCACATACTCTCTTATAACAGTCCCTGAACCGATTTCAACTCTGGTCTCTTCACCCGCATATTTCAAATCTTGGGGGGCATTTCCTATAACCGAACCGACCCCTATGCTGACTCCCTCCCCAATATCTGTCCAACCTTCAATAACTGCATGGGCATCTATGGAACTATTTGCCCCTATAGATACATCACCCCGTATAACAGCATAAGGTCCTACTGAGACACCCTCGGCAAGCCGAACGCTTTTTTCAATTATAGCCGTAGGATGAATGCTCATTTATCAACTATGGAGAACATAAACTCCGCCTCCGCTATTTTTCTATCTCCCACATAACAAACACCGGCAACCTTTCCACTACTACCGCGGGCACGCTTTAACTCTACTCGCGAGGAAAGCATATCCGGAGGTCGCGCATCACCAAAAAATTTCGCATGGTCAATTACAATAAAGTATGCCAGTTTTTCCTTGAACTCCGAATCGGAAAGTAGCATAAGTGCCGATGACTGGGCAATAAATTCAATCAAAAGAACTCTCGGAAACACTGGACTATCTGGAAAATGCCCCTTAAAAAAAGGTTCATTCACTGTGATGTTCTTATATCCATAGGCAATTTTCTTTGAAGGCTCTACTATAATTCTATCTACAAGAAGAAAGGGATATCGATGGGGCAAGATTTTCATCAAGTCAGGAAGCTCGACCTGCTCTGCTTCTTTTGAGGGACTATACTGACGCTTAAGATAATTTTCCTTGAGTTTTTTAACAAACTCCACATTAGCAGCATGGCCGCAACGATTAGCTATCACAGATCCTTTTATGGGCATTCCAAGCAAATAAAGGTCTCCTATAAGATCCAAAATTTTATGTCTTACAAATTCATCATCAAATCTGAGCTCGGTATTTATTATATCCTCTTCCCCAACCACAATTGTATTATTGAAGTTCCCACCTTTACCAAGACCCATTTTTTTCAGTAGCTCTATCTCTGCCTCAAAACAAAAAGTACGGGCTGGTGCGATACCCTTAAGAAAATTTTCCTTATTAGAATCTATACTCAAAAATTGAGTGCCAAGAACCTTATCGGAGTACTGTATAGTTGCACTTATGGTAAATTTATCAGCTGGAAAAACTGCAAGCTCGCTACCTCCAGATGAATAAAATATGGGTTCCTCTACAATAAAATACTCTCTCTCTGCATCCTGTTTCTTTATCCCTGCTTCAAGTAAGGCAGAGCTGAAAAATTCGGCACTTCCATCCCCAATAGGAAGTTCTATAGAATCAATTTCTACGACAAGATTATCAATTCCAAGGCCACTAGCGGCGGAAAGAAGATGTTCTACAGTGTGGACAATCGCATCTCCTTTTTGAATGGTTGTCCCCCTAGAGACATCAACTACATAATCCACCAAGGCAGGTACCGAGGGGCTCCCCTCAAGATCCGTACGAACAAAAACAATACCTTCTCCAGGCTCCGCTGGAAGAAACCTTAAGTTCGACTCTACTCCTGAATGAATACCTATACCAGAAATGGATAGGGGGTTTTTAATTGTATGTTGGAAATCTTTACTCACTGGGTTTGAGCGCTTTCGATATTTCTTCAACCTGCCTGAATAAACGTGGCAACTTCCGTATGAGAACGTTTAACTTTCTTGCGGAAGAGTGCTCCATAGCTGGGTAGCCAGATACAAGCTGTCCGGGGGGAACATTTCTTGTAACTCCAGCTTGGGCACCTACCATAGCTCCACTTCCTATGCGTATATGCCCCACAATTCCTGCCTGCCCGGCAAGGACGGCGTAATCCTCCACAATTGTTGATCCAGCGATACCTACCTGGGAAATGATCAAACAGTTGCGACCAATTTCCACATTGTGAGCTATCTGAACAAGGTTATCTATTTTTGTACCATCTCCAATAACAGTATCGCCAGGAGAACCCCGATCTATGCTTACATTAGAGCCAATTTCTACATCATTACCTATAGAAACACCACCAACCTGTGGTACTTTTAAATGCCGACCATCCTCCGTAGAAAACCCAAAACCTTCACCACCAATTACAGTAGAAGAATTGACCACTACCCTTTCTCCGAGAGTTACCTTATCCATAATAGTCACCTTAGGATACAACAAACTCCCGGCACCAATTTTAACTCCGCATCCAATGTAAGAGCCAGGATAAATGGAGACACCGTCCCCTATTACGGCATCTTTCTCTATCCGAACGAAATCCCCAATATTTACTTGGCTCCCTAGGCTAGCCTTAGGATCAACTGATGCCAAGGGGCTTATACCCTCAAAGGGTATCTCTTTTTTTGGATATAGGGCTTCAAGAATTTTCCTATAGGCAACAGCGGGATCGGCAACCCGAATATAGGCGGAGGTTCTCAAAGGATCAGCATCCATAGAAACTATCACTGCAGCAGCTCTTGTTTCTTCTAAGAGACTCTTGTATTTGGGGTTTGCAAGAAATGTAATTTCAGCGGGCCCGGCATTTTCCAGTGTATTGGCGGCTTCAATTACCAGGCCTGGATTACCAGTTAGTTCTCCCGCTACTATCTCAGCGACTTCGCCGAGCGTAAGATTATTTATATTTTTCATTTATTATCGCAATTATCCTTTCCGTGATATTTTCGACAGAATCCTGAGAATAAAGAAGACTTTTCTTCTCAAGAACCAGAGAATATCCTTCTGTTTCTGTAAGTTGGCTTACCGCCTCATATATATCCTTCATAATATCTAAAGTTAACTCCTCTTCTTTGCAGAGAAGTTCCTCTCTACCTTGCTCCATAATATCTTTAAGACTGGATTCATGAGAATCAATCATCTGGCACAAATCATCTACTTCCTCTTCAGAGAGCATGTCCCGCTGAGCTTCCAAGCGGTTCTTTAAAGAATCGACTGCAAGTTCTCCTGATTGAATTTCTTGTTTCACCTCTTCAATCATCTCCTGAATCCTCTGACGAGATAAACTCACAACTTCAATAGAAGAAAAAACTTTTTCAATATCAAGGTAGGCAACCCTTGTAGAAGTAATTTTTACTGCCTGAACTGGTAGACAAAGAAGAAATAAAAATGAAAGAGACCTTACTAATAGCCTAAACATCAAAATATGTCTCCCAAGGTAAAGTACCATTTGGCTTCCTTTGGTTTTCTATCCAGACCGAAACCCCAGTCAAGACGAATAGGAAAACCCGGTATTTTGAAACGTATTCCAAACCCGTAACCCCGCTTTAAGTCTTTCTCCCCAAAACCGGAAGAGAGGGTAATGTCATGCCCATTAGCCCAAGCACCACCTACATCATAAAATAAAGCTCCCTGAATAATAGTCTGGTTATTTTCTATTATAAGCGGAAATTTTAGTTCAAGGTTTCCAACAAATTTATGATGACCGCCCCCAGAAGGACCAATATCACCATAATACTCATAACCTCTTACC
>JAAZFS010000173.1 GCA_012511615.1 Elusimicrobiota bacterium
CTACAGGGGTAGTTGTCCAATGTCAGGAATCACCTTCTCAACATGCAAATAAGAAAACGGCTATGAGCATATTAAAGGCACATCTTAATGAGTACGAACAAGATAAACAGAGGGCCGCTGCCCAGAGAAGGTATGATGATAAAGGCGATATTGGCTGGGGAAATCAAATTAGATCCTATGTGTTTATGCCTTATCAGATGGTCAGAGACCATAGGACTGATCTAAAAATCTCCAATATAGATTCAGTTATGGACGGTAATATCGAGCCCTTTATGGAAGCCTATCTGAACATGATTCAGGAAGAAGACTCAGAGTAAAAACCTAAAAAGAAAACCCCGCTCCAGATGTGTCGGAGCGGGGCTTCTTAATTCAGCCTTAACTAAAGTACTATTAATACCTGAGCGTAGCTGTGAGTTGCGAAGCCAGGGTTTCTGGAACTCCGCTTAACAGGTAGCCTCCGGTAAAGAGGACTTCCTGTCTCAAAACCGCGTCAATTGTGACATTTTCAAGTACATCCCACCCAATTCCGAGTGTAATGGTCGCATTGCCGATAACATTATCGACAATCATTTCCTCATCAACCTGACCCTCTTTTGTAAAAGGCCCGCCGGGATTAGTGGTCGTATTGAAAAGACCCTCTTTGGAGACGGACTTTCTTCTATTGATTAAATCCTTGGCAAAGCCAGCTCTGAGCGAGAGTTTTTCTGAAAGACTTGTCTCAAGCCCCAGATTAATTGGGAGCAGGAGAGTTGAGCTTTCTTGGTTATACTCTGTATCCACACCGTTCCCAGAGGCTAAGAGCTCTTCTTTTTTTTGTTGAGGGTTTCTTTAGTATTGCTCAGCGACAAACCCAGAATCATAAGCGTGCGCTCGGTTATCGGAGTGTTCATTGCAGCTCCGACAAGAATTTCGCTTCCCTTATGTTCACGAATCTGGATTCTGTCAATATCTGTTCCGAAATTATCTATTTTATAGTCGAAATCCATATCCACTTTCTCGGAATATTTGCTGGAGACATCCATTGAGGCAAATTTTGCCTTGGTGACCAATTTTCCTGTTCCGAAAGGAAGTACGCCACGAGCCATAGCAGAGAGTCCCATTTTGCCGTCAAAATCAAACACGTTTTCCTCTACTAACTCAATCCTATTGGTGGCTGGATCAAATTCGGAATAAGTCGCCAAGTTTTTGGCATTCATCATATTTAACTGGGCCACTAGATCCAATGATTCAAATTTCCAGACATCAGCAGTCTTCATACCTATGGCAAGCTCTATATCGGAATTTTTAAATGATTCCTCAAAGTCTGCGGCGAAAAAAACTGGAGTACCTTGAGATACATCAGCTTCGTTTACTCTTGAATCAGAGGCAAGGCTAACCCGGGCTCCAAACTGCCTTTCATTTTTAGTCATGCCGACCAAGAAGTCAAACTTGCCGGTAGGTGTGGTTGAATCCATACTAGTGCCACTGAACACACCACCTATATCCGTGGGCAACCCTACGGAAGGTCCAAAATTGGGATCAGTGGTTCCTGTAAGTCCAAGATTCCCTGTATAGCGTTTACCAACAAATACTGCGAAATCAAAAAGATCCAGACTCTTTGAGATACCGCCCCAAGGGTTGGCAAGTGCGGTTGGGTTATATCCAGTTCCAATGGGACCACCGGCTGGCCATTCAGCCCAAACGTTTCCTGCACTCTCTCCCACACGGGCAGGGTTCATCCACATAAGTGAATCATCTTCTTCAATCATCCAATCAGCAATACCTAAGCTGTCAATCCGCGTCTGTGACGCAAATGCCAGGCTGGTGCACATTCCAGCCAGTAGGGCAAATGTAAATATCTTCTTCATAATAATTTTCCTAATTTAACCATTTAGTATATATTAAGCGGTTGAAAGCCGCGTCGTCTTATCAAAAGTTTTATGCTTCTCTTAAAACTACCTCCTTTAATAAGAAGCTCCCCCTCCTACTAAATCGCTATGAAAACATCTATATATTTTAAAGATAATAAAAACTTTGTCAAGCAGCTTTTTTATATATTTAAAAGAATTGTTTTTCATGTTTTTAAGGAGATTATGTTTGCAAATAAATTTCTCATGTTATATAATTCGGCATAATGAAAACTCCGGCAGTAAAAACACTTCTTATACTTTTTTTATTGACTGTTATCCCGACATTGGCCCAGGCTGTTGTGCTGGATATAGGTAATGAACTCTCAATGGAATATAGGAGTCATAAACGGACTGGGGCAGATGACTCAATTGAGGCGGTTCAAAGAGCCAGATTCTACCTAACTGGTTTTATGAACAACAATATAAAGGTTAGTCTCGGTATAAATTCTACTGGAATATTAAACTCCACACAAACCCTCATCTACTACGAGGGAAGAGAAATAGAAAACATGAGGCCTTTCTTGGATACTGCTTTTGTTGAAGCCGATCAGATAGCAGGTCTACCTATTAGAGTTCGGGCAGGTCTCCAACCGATTAAATGGGGGGGCGGTGTACTGATAAACGATATGGGAATGGGTTTTCCTGCTCTTTCAATAATGGGAAAAGAATTTTTTCTAGGTATTAGCGCTGAGGCCTACAGGACCTGGACAAGAAACGAAATCAGAGATATTCCGGATATCACCGGAACCGGTTTTAGGGCCTTCCGTTCAATAGGTCCAGGTATACTGGAATTAAACTATAGCTTTGAGGATTATGTCGCTCCTTCTCCTGATCCCCTTAAAGATCCTGCATTGGTAGAGCGAAATATTTATGGGGGAAGTTATTCTCAGGAACTTAAAAACGGAATAGAATACAGTTTTTTTGGCTATTTGATGGAGGGTACCAAGAGGGAAGACTCATTTAAGGGCCACGCCCTCGGAGCATATGGAAAATTTGAAGGGCTGGTGGAGCCCATAGGGAGAGGGGGGACCTGGATTAGGTATCTTTTAGGAAGTGGCGATGATGACAAACTGGATGATGACAAGTCTTTTATGCCGATAGTTGGCGGAATTTCCACTCCGCTTATTGGTGATTATTACGGGCGGATGAGGGAATTTCTTATAATTGATGGAATCACAAGCGGCAGGGCCTCTCGCTCAAATTCCATAGCAGATATATCCATCCTCAGCTATTCTATTTATGCTAACATTTTAGATGAAGTTAGTGTGAATATGGTCAGAACTACTTTCAAGGAACATAGTTCGGATCTTCCCCTCGGAGGACTACTTACTTTTGGTGGGAGCTACTCTTACGGCATTATTGATATAGAACTTAATTATACCGTATTTTCTCCGGAAACCAGCTATAACCGTTATGATGGCGATAGGGACACAAAAGTTCTTACCGCTCTATTAAATGTGAGGTTCTAAAATTCTTAAACTACTCTGGCTAATAATACCGCTTCTTCTTCTCTTCTTTGTTTATTCTGGAAAATATTCTGTTGCCAATTATTTAAGGAAGGGCAAGGTGGTGCTTTTTGTTATTTATACTTTCCTAATGGGAGTATTTGTCTGGCAGATATTTAGAATAATAAAAGCAATCAAAGAACTCTATTCTGCTACCTCTTATCTGTAGTTTTAATTAATAACTCTGATTGAGCGGGTGGTGTTAATCCCAGGTGCGCGGAAGTGCATGATGTATGAGCCTGGTGGCAAAAGCACTCCCTCTTTAGTTCTTCCTCTCCATTCAAGAGTTCCCTCAGTATCCTCGGAGTCAAATTTATTCTGCCAAACAGGGTCTCCCATCTGGTTATAGACTATAAGGTCAACTTCTCCGGACGAGGTTATTCGGTAAGATATTACTGCCTTGTCCCCCTTAAGTGTATTTAAGGGATCTTCTTCTCCGCCACCGATAATTCTTACCTCTCCAGTTTCAGGAACTTTTATTTGAGGGGGTAGGGTGAAGCCCTTTAATTTGAGAGCCATTATATCGGATGTGTCCGGCTCTCCATATTCCCGGGCAACTCTTGTGAGACCAACAAGAATATTATTCTCTTGGTCAACATCAATTCCACCTACTAAATCATATAGGGAGGTTGATTCAAAAATATTTTCGTTTATAAATTTAAAGTCTTTACTAAAAGCTGAAATAGCAACTGTCCCTGATTGTTTCTGATTCTTTTTTTCTGTAAGAATAAGAAAATTACCGAGTTTGTCTGAAGTCATGGCGGATAAACTTGCCCTTATATCAGTTGCCACTGTCGTAGAACTTAACAGCACAAGATCGGGATTGAAGCGGGAA
>JAAZFS010000020.1 GCA_012511615.1 Elusimicrobiota bacterium
AATATGCATCCAAGCTCTATTATGACTGCGTTGAGAAAACAAGCGATGCCTATAAGAAAATCATGTACAATGTATGGAAAGACGGAATGGAGATGACCGTAGATACTATGGCCAAAAAATACGTTCTAGACTTCTACATACCTGCCTTGGCAATGGATTAAATGAAGCAAGGCGGTTGCGAATTTGTATTTGGCCTCCATTTTCACCAGCCTGTAGGAAACTTCAGGCGGGTACTTGAGGAGGCCTATCATAAAGCTTACCGCCCTCTTATAGAATCCTTTAGCAAAAGAGATAAGTTAAAACTCTGCCTGCACATATCTTCGCCGCTTCTTGAGTATTTTCTGGACACATATCCGGATTTTATAAAACTCATTGCATCAGAAGTTGAGAAGGGAAAAATCGAGATGTTGGGGGGTGGGTTTTATGAACCCATACTAACCTCTCTCCCCTTAAGAGATATTCGGGGACAGCTGGATCTAACCAGAGAGTTTTACTTAAAGCATTTCAATACTAGTTTTCAGGGTATATGGTTAACAGAGAGAGTCTGGGAACCTCATTTACCTTCACTTTTAAAAGATACTGGAGTGAAATACCTTGCCTTAGATGACACCCACTTTATACAGGGAGGGTATCTGCCGGAAGAATTGGAAGGTTTCTACGTGACAGAAGATGCGGGAAACCCTCTAGGGATATTTCCGATAAGAAAAGAACTTCGCTATGCTATCCCCTTTATGCCGGTCGATAAGATATTATCCGTATTTAAAGAAATCTCTCAGGAAAGTGAAACAGAGACCTTGGCCTGCATGCTTGACGATGGAGAAAAATTTGGTCTCTGGCCAGGAACACATGAATGGGTTTTTGATGGAGGCTGGTTGGAAGAATTTTTTGATGCGCTTGAAGAAAATGCATCATGGCTAAGGACATCCACTCTTTCTGAACATTTCAAAAATAACCAACCATCTGGCAAAGTCTATCTACCCACCACTGAATACTATGAAATGCTGGAATGGTCTATGCCTGTTAGTGGATCTCTCAAATTAAAAGAAATCAAAGAAGAACTAAAGGCTAAAAAACTTTTTGATGAAATTGACCCCTTTTTAACAGGAGGAATTTGGAGAAACTATTTTGCCAAATACCCAGAGTCAAACTACATGCATAAAAAGGTGCTTTACCTCAGTCAAAAACTTGAGGATTGCTTTGGGCAAATGAAAAAAGAGGATTATGAGCAGGCAGCCCGACTTTTATATCAGGCCCAGTGCAACTGTCCCTACTGGCACGGAGTATTTGGAGGAATATACCTAAACCACTTAAGAGAGGCTATATATAATTCACTCAACAAGCTCCATGTCCTTATAGATAAACATAATCATAAAGATTCTGATTTTATAGAAGCAGAACTATTGGATATGGACGCTGATTTCAAGGAAGAAGCCCTGATAAATTCCAAGCATATTTTTGCCCTTGTTAAGCCTGGTGGCTATCTTGAAGAAATATCTGATAAAAAAACCTCAGTAAACATCTTAGATACCCTTATACGGCGTCAGGAACTCTATCATTCAGATATCCTTGAAGATGAGAAATCTGAGCAGGAGACTTCAGCGGAAGATCAAGGGATAGCCTCTATACATGACATTAAAAAAGATACTTCAGATGAGCTAAAGAAAAAATTAATTTATGATAAGCAGCCAAGAAAAACTCTTTCTACCCTTATACTGCCTCCCTCAACTAAACATAAGGACTATTTGGCTGGGAAATTTGATTTACCTCTAACAGAAAGAGCACCCTTAGAGATAGAAAATTTGGAAGATTCTGCCATAGTAAAAGCAGGCAGTAATATTTTTGTAGCCGAAAGAAAAATATCTCTCATGAAAACTCTTGAATTTAAAAAAGATGTCCGAGGTTTTGACGCCAGTATTGAGATAATTAATCAATCCGCCTGGACCACTCACTTAAAATTTCTTACGGAGTTTGCATTCTCACTTCTTTCAGCTGAAAATGGGAGTAGATATCTTCTCGCGGGCAATAAAAAACTTAAAGCCGATGAAGAGCATACCGAAAAGAATGTAAAACTTTTTGGAGTAGCAGATAAAAATCGGGGATTTGCCTGTGAAATAAAGGCAGAGACGGAATCAGAGCTTTGGGCATCTCCAGTCTTTGCGGTAATCAATTCACTGGAAGGCTATGAACTTTCTTACCTCTTTCACTCAATCACCGCGGTGAACCAATTAATACTTAAAAGCGGAGAAAAAAGTCTTCTTAAATTTAAATTCAGAATAAAAGATATTTAAGTCTGAAGATTCGGCGGGGGGTTTATAACTACAGCACCAGCTCCCATGAGTGACATATTTCGCTTGGATTGGGAAAAATGAATGGTTGGGTTCTGCTTATCTGGAACCATTAGATTTTCTTTCAGGGACTCTTTGAGCGAATCCATAAAAAAATGTCCTGATGCGTTGGCTAATCCGCCACCTATGGAAATAGTTCCTATCCCATTTAAATTTACTACGCCGGCAAGTGCATAGCCTGCGATAGAGCCCATCTTCTTAAAACAGCGTAGAGCCGCTTCAGAGCCGTCATTAGCAAGCTTTCCAAGCTCACATGCGGTTTCTACATTTAGACCCTCCCATTCAAGCGCACGGGACGGTAAATGACGCCCCCCGGCAAAAGTCTCCAAGCAACCTCTGGATCCACAACCGCAAGCAGCCCCTTGAGGATCAAGCTTTATGTGGCCCAGCTCCCCTGCTCCTAAGATAAGATTTCCATACATGACCAGACCTCCGCCGACACCGGTTCCAAAAGTTACCGAAAGAAGTCTGTAGTCTTTCTTGCCACCAAGAATGTAAGACGCCCAGGCGGCGGCAGTACCGTCGTTTACTACCTTGAAATCTCCATCAATCCAGTGAAACAATTCTTTTAAAGAAAGATTCTTCCAGGAAAGGTTAGGAGCAAGTAAAAGTTCTTTATTATCCCTAGATAAAAGACCGCAAAGAGCAATACCTATTGGAAGATTTCCTTTAGGGTCAAGATTTTCGACAGTTTTACGGATTTTTTCAGAGGCATCTTCATAATCTCTGGGGGTTGGAAAGTCTACCTGAGAATAGGTTTTAAAGTCTGAATCCATAAGTACAACAGAGGTTTTTGTCCCTCCTATATCAACTGCTATGGCGTGTTTCATTTGATAAGACCCATTCTTGAAGGGGGCCAATGCTTTAAAAGAGCTTCTCCCTTGATGTATTTCTCTGGGAGAGGCCCCCAATCTCTTGAATCCGAGGAAGCATCGCGGTTGTCCCCCATCATAAAGTACTCTCCTTCTGGAACAATTATAGGACCAAAATTATCCCGATTGCGGTACTGATAGGGATGATAAATAGCATTAGAATAAATTGTAGGATCCGTAAACTTGGTATATTCTTCTTCAAGTGGTTCACCATTGATAAAGACCTGTTTGTCTACTATCTCAATTTCATCGCCAGGCTCGCCAATCAGGCGTTTAATATAATCAAAAGAAGTATCCTTGGGGTAGTTAAATATCACTATGTCCCCTCTTTTAGGGATTCTAAACTGCAGATACCTCTTATCCCAATCAAAGGGGTTTCTGTATCCGAATGTAAATTTTTTAACAAGAAGATGATCGCCAATAAGAAGCGTATCCTCCATTGAGGATGATGGTATTCTAAAAGCCTGTAGAAAAAAAGTCATAATAAAAAGGGCTATAATTACCGCCCAAATCCCAGAGTCTGCCCACTCTTTCAGCTCTCCAAAGAACTTGGCCTTGAAACCAGACTGGTATTTTTTCACCGCTTTTCCTGAGATAAACTTCAGGATTAAGACGGCAATTGTAATAAATAATAATTTACTCCCCATAAGTCTTAACTGCTATAAAAGCCTCCGTGGGAATCCCTACCTGGCCGACTTGTTTCATTCTTTTCTTTCCTTCTCTCTGTCTCTCCAGAAGCTTGCGCTTACGGGTGACGTCCCCTCCATAAAGACCGGCAGTGACATTTTTTCTTAAAGCTGGTATATCTTGGCGGGCGACTATGTTTTTACCCACCTCAGCCTGAAGAGCCACCCGGAACTGATGACGCGGAATAAGATCTTTTAGTTTATCCAATATCCTTCGAGCCTCTCTTATTGCGCTCTCTCTCGGCATAATAAAGGAAAGTGCATCAATCTGTTTTCCGTGAACAAGTATCTTGAGTTTTACAAGCTCAGAGGGTCTGTTTCCAATATGGGAGTAATCCAGTGAAGCATAACCTCGACTGCATGATTTAAGCATGCCGTAGAACTCCTCCACCATTTCCCTGAGTGGAAGTTCATATTTTAGGATTACCCGGTCGGGATTGATATAGCTCATATCCACATAAGTTCCACCTCGCTGTTCAAAGAGTTCATATATTTGTCCCATATACTCAGCTGGAGTGATGACGGTGCATAGTGTATAGGGCTCTAAAACCTCGCTATATCCTAAGTCGGGAAAATCCACTGGATTATCAATGAGCTTTCCGTCAACAATATATTCTACCTGGGGG
>JAAZFS010000174.1 GCA_012511615.1 Elusimicrobiota bacterium
ATTGCCAGGGCTTCAAACAGACAGCTTAGAGATTCTGATCCTTCTGCTCATGCAGAGATAGTAGCCTTGCGCGAGGCGGGAAAGGTCTTGAGAAATTACCGCCTAGATGATTGTGATATCTATGTCACGGTAGAACCTTGCCTTATGTGCCGCGAAGCTTTGAAAAGGGCTAGGATACGGAGTGTTTATTATGCCGCTCCTGCGGCGAGAGAGGCCACGCATATACCAGAATATATTGAAGAATCCTCGTTTTCTGGTGCAGCAGGAAAACTTATTAGGGAGTTTTTTTCGGGAAAAAGATGATAAGAAAACCAATAGCTCTTCTAAATATTCTTATTGCGGCAGTTTCATTTTATCTTATTGCGGTTCGCTCTGACTGGGGATTTGTTTATTGGCTACTTTCTTCTACCGCACCTTTTATGATACTGACGGCGGTGGCGGTATTTTTTAAGATACGTATTCTTCAGGGCTTGCTTCTGCCCGCTCTTTTATTTTTCTCAATTGGGGCTCTCGCAGCATATGAGTTTACCTGGGGGACCTTCTTTGCCATTCTAGGTGCTCTTGTGATGCTGGCTTCAGCTATTTATATTATAGTTAGGAATATTTCCAAGCTGGTTATAGTTCGGCTCCTTATAAGGTTTTTAATAGGAACGGTATTGCTGGTCTCTTTTCTTTTTCTACGTGAACGGATTATTCCTGAGCCAGAACTTAGGGAAATTACTGCCGCCGAGATAAATATATTTGATAAATAGCGGAGGGGTGGCCGAGTGGTTGAAGGCGGCGGTCTCGAAAACCGTTGTGTCATTTATGACACCGGAGGTTCGAATCCTCTCCCCTCCGCCAATTCCCTCTGGTACCAGGCTATGACTTTATGACTTATTGTGTGTTGATTTTCTTATGTTGAAAGACTTTTTAATCCCTTTTATGGCTATCGGCTTGGCTGAGCTAGGTGATAAGACCCAGCTGGCTGTAATATGCCTTGCTTCAAAAACCAAAAGACATTTCAGACTCCTTGCGGGAGTCATGTTGGCTTTTATTATCATTGACGGGGGGGCTATTTTTCTGGGAAGTTTGATAGGGGGCTTGATTTCCCCTGATCTTCTCAGGTTTATTTCAGGTTTTATATTTATAATCTTTGGAGTATTGACGCTACTTAGTAAGAAAGAAGAGTCAGCTGACTGCGAGCTACGTCGCCCATTTATGACGGGATTTGTCATGATACTTTTAGCGGAGATGGGTGATAAGACTCAGCTGGCTTCTGGAGTTTTTGGAGCTAGCTACCAGCCCATATATGTTTTTATGGGAGTAATCTTATCTTTGTTTTTTTTATCGGTCGCTGCTGTAATCTTTGGAAAACTTCTATCAGCAAAACTTCAAAGCCGAACAATCATACGTCTTTCTGGCCTAGTCTTTTTAGGTGTAGGAATTTGTTTTATATTCGGAGGATAGGCTCAGAATAGGAGGCTCCAGGGCTCCTGATCTTTTATGAATCTTATAAATTCCGCTGAGTTTTTGTTATGAATGTCCTCGTGCTCTGACCTAGTATCTTGATTTTCTGGCTCAAAGAAGCAGGAGGGATCTTCTGCAAGATAGTCCCCTGTTTCGTAATATGCCAAGGCCCTACATCCCCCACAAGTCATTTTATAACGGCAAATCCCACATTTTCCTTTTAGTTTATCTCTGGTTTGCAGGTTTTGTATGACCTCGTTATTTTTTAGTATATCGCTAAGTGGAGTATCTCTAATATTCCCGCAGCTTACCTCGGAATCAAGGAGGTGGACGCAGGGGGCAACTTCACCTTCGGCCGATATGCCTACAAAACCTTTTGCGGCCTGACAGCCGAATTGCTCAATTGAAAGATCAAGTTTTTTCCATTCTTCCTCAAGAAATTCCGGTGAAGCAAAGAAAGGAGTGTAGCTAATATAGCTCAAGCTGTAATCCCGCAAGACGGGGTTTATTATTGTTTCCATATCAATTTTATCGAATCGAAGCTCTGGATAAAGTGCTCCTTTACCGCGTAGGACGTAGGGAGATCTCAAAATTGGGATTTTGTGTTTCTTAAGAAAATCTACTGTTTCTTGGAGGGTCTCAAGATTGCTTTTACTAACTGTCAAAATAAAGAAAAAATTTGCTTTTTCAGATGCGCAGACTTTTGCGGCTTTTACGACTGTTCTGAGAGCGTCATCCCGGCTCCATTTATGAATTTTTTTGCTGATGGAGTTGAGGGAAAAGGCAAATACAACTTTTCCGTCCGTTATTTTTTTTATTTCTCTTACTTTCTTTTTGTTTAAGAGCCTTCCGTTGGTGTTTATAAAGGACCATAGACCAGAATCTGCAGTATATTCCAAAAGCTCCATGGCATCGCTTCTGGTGAGGTGCTCTCCTCCAGAGAATGCAATTGCTGACAAGGGGGTATATTTCTTTACTTCATCTATTACCAGTGATTTAATTTCCGAAGTGGTTAGCTCTTCTCCCTTAATCTCTTTTTCTGGGTCTGCTGACTGGGTCATACAGTAGCGGCAGTTTATATTACAGTTTCTAGTACTCTCAAAATAACAGAGAAAAAATTTCTTATTTTCAATAGGGGTATTCATTTATTATCCTTTCAGTTTAAAGTGTTCAATCGATTTATTCTAAGAGATTATGGTAGCTATATTAAGAATAATAAGCAAATCAAGACAAGGAGGCTTTCTTGGCGTATTTGCTTCCTGCTTCTGCTTCAAATGCAGATGCTAGCATTAGCTTTATTCTGTTAATCTGGTTGATTTCGCTTGCCCCTGGGTCATAATCTATGGCTGCTATATTGGCGTCGGGATATCTTCTCCTGATTTCCTTCATCATTCCCTTTCCTATTATATGGTTGGGCAGACATCCGAAGGGCTGGAGGCAGAGTATGTTTTTCACTCCCATATGAATTAGTTCAATCATTTCTCCAGTCAGAAACCAACCTTCTCCAGTAAGGTGCCCGAGAGAAAGTAGGTTTTCGGCTCCGTATGCGATTTCTTTGATGCCTGGAGGCGGAAGGAATCTCTCGCTTCCTCTTAATTCACGGATTACTACTTTTCTATAAAACTCAACAACTGATATAATCAGTCGCCCTAAGAGGCCATTAAAGAGGGTTCCCGAAAGTTTCTGCCGGTTAAATCGCTGGCTATAAAAAGAATATAGGAAAAAATCCGCAAGGTCCGGGACTACAGCTTCAGCTCCTTCATTTTCTAAAAGGTCAATTAGGCTGTTATTTGCAGTGGGATGAAATTTAACAAGTATTTCACCCACAACCCCGACTCGAGGCTTGCTTTTAAAGTTTACTAGTTCTAGATTTTCAAAATCTTTGATCATATCGCGCGTGTTTCTCTTGAATTGTCTCCACCCCTTATGGAGGAGATCATCGTGTATCTTATCACCCCATTTTTCTGCCATAGCATTTGCTGAGCCCTTTACTTTTTCGTAGGGACGGACCCGATAGAGTAGTCTCATTAAAAGGTCGCCCAACATAAGTCCCATAAGAAGGGTGTGAACCATTCGGGGATTGAGTTTCAGGCTCCCTGTTTTATCTAAGCCCTGTAGAGATACAGATATAACAGGAACCTGGCTGAATCCGGCATCAATTACAGCCTTTCTCAGAAGGGAAATATAATTTGTCGCCCGGCAACCGCCTCCAGTCTGAGTAATGGCCACGGAGGTTTTATTAGGGTCATATTTGCCGGATTTTAGGGCTTCGATTATTTGGCCAATGACAATTATTGCCGGATAACAGGCGTCATTATTTACATACTTTAAGCCGATATCAATAGCATTTTGACTCACGTTTTGAAGTACCTCAGCTTTATAGCCACCTCTGGCAAGGCCCGGCTCGAGAAACTGAAAATGAATCGGTGACATCTGAGGGGCCAGAATCGTGTGATACTCTTTCATCGATTTCGTAAATACTGCTGGTTGTGGATTTTTAATTATTCTTGCCTCATCTTGAGCCTGCTTTTCTTTTTCCTTGAGAGCAGCTATGAGCGAGCGGATTCTTATTCGTGCCGCTCCGAGATTTGTTATTTCATCTATTTTAAGGGCTGTATAGATTTTCCCTTTCTCTTCTAGGATTTCTTTTATTTGGTCAGCAGTAATGGCATCTAGTCCACAACCGAATGAGTTAAGCTGGATAAGTTCCAAATTGTCTCGTTCAGCGCAAAAAGAGGCTGCAGCATAGAGCCTGCTATGGTACATCCACTGGTCAACGACCCTGAGGGGGCGTTTGATTTTCCCGAGGTGTGCGACTGAGTCTTCTGATAAAACGGCAAATCCAAGCGAGCGTATCAGTTCAGGTATTCCTTTGTGTATTTCTGGATCAGCATGGTAGGGGCGTCCAGTAAGAAGAATTCCTCTTCTTCCAGTCTCATCCAGCATGGAGAGTATTTCTTCACCATATTTCCGAATGTCTTTTTTATAATTATCAAGTTCCTTGTATGCCTTGGAGAGTGCATTTTTCAGTTCTTTTGGCTTTATCTCATCATCTTTCAGTACTTTCTTTAGCCTTTTATACATTCTTTTTTTATTGCTAATCGGCAAGAAGGGGTTTAGAAAGGTGACTCCGTCGTCTCTTAGTTCGTCGATGTTAGCTGCGATACTTTCAGGATAGGAGATAACTATAGGACAGTTAAAAGAGTCATCTGAGTTGGGGTCTTCCTTAATGTTTCTGGGTATTGAAGGATAGAATATTTTATCAACATTTTTTTCGAGAAGATCAAAAATATGTCCATGAGCAAGTTTTGCTGGATAGCAGACAGAGTCAGATGGAATGGTTTCCATCCCCTTTTCATATATTTTTTTGGATGATGGTGCAGAGAGAATTACCCTATAGCCAAGTTCTGTAAAAAGTGTAAACCAAAATGGATAATCTTCAAAGATATTGAGAACCCTTGGAATTCCGATGTTTCCTCTTGTTGCTCTTGAGGGAGAAAGAGGTCGATAGTTGAAAACTCGTTTAAGCTTATATGCATAAATATCTGGAATATCGGATACCGTCTTCTCGGCTCCAGCCCCTCTTTCACATTTGTTTCCAGTAATATAGGTCCGGTCATCTGAAAAATTGTGAACAGTTAGGCGACAGCTGTTTCCGCATAGTTTACAGCGCGAATTTTTGGTGGAAAAGCTGAATCCCTCAAGCACATCTCCAGAGATAATGGTGGATCTATCTTCTGGCGAAGATCTTTCTCTGGCTATAAGGGCCGCTCCGAATGCTCCCATAATTCCAGCAATATCTGGTCTAACTACTTCTTTGCCCAGAATCAGCTCAAGTGATCGAAGGACGGCATTGTTATAAAAGGTGCCTCCCTGTACAACGATTTTGTCTCCTAAATCTTCTGGACTTTTCATTCTTATTACTTTGAATAGGGCGTTTCTGATTACCGAACGAGAAATGCCTGCGGAAATATCAGCCAGAGAGGCGCCTTCTCTCTGGGCCTGCTTTACTTTTGAATTCATAAAGACTGTACAGCGGGTGCCTAGGTCTACTGGATCTTTGGAGGTGAGTCCGATTGCAGCAAATTCCTCAATATCCAAATTATGGGTCTGGCCAAAATTTTCTATAAACGAACCACAGCCTGAAGAGCAGGCTTCATTGAGCATGATTGAATCAATGACTCCATTTTTTACTTGCAGGCTCTTCATGTCCTGGCCGCCGATATCTAGTACGAAGTCAACTCCAGGCAAAAAGAAGTTAGCAGCCTTGTAGTGAGCTATAGTTTCAATTTCTCCATGATCTACCATAATGGCATTTCTCAAAAGATGTTCTCCGTATCCAGTGACAGCTGAGCCTGCGATATATGTGTCCTCTGTCATCTTAGAGGACATATCTCTCAGGGCATCAATGGTAGACCAGAGAGGTTTGCCACGGTTGCTTCCGTAGAAAGAGTATAGGAGGTTTCCATCTGGATCGATGAGGGCTACTTTTGTAGTAGTTGAACCAGCATCAATACCTAGAAAGGCTGGCCCAGAATAGGTGGCCAGGTCTGCTCGACCTATTTTATGCTTCTCATGCCTTTTTAGAAATTCTTGATATTCTTCATCATTTTCAAAGAGCGGTTTTTCGGATTGGGTTGTTTTTACTCTGGCTGAGAGTATAGATGGTGCCCTTTCCAGAATATCGTCAAATTCTTCTATCTGGGAAGTTGGTGCACATAGAGCAGCTCCGATAGCTACATAGTACTTGGAGTTTTCCGGAAATACGACATCATCTTCTTTTAGTGAAAGTGTTTCTATGAATCTTCTCCTTAGTTCGGGAAGAAAAGATAGGGGACCTCCGAGAAAAGCTATTTTTCCGCGGATTGGTTTTCCCTGAGCCAGACCAGAAATAGTCTGATTAACTACGGCCTGGAAAACGGATGCTGCAATATCCTGCCTGGAGACTCCCTCGTTTAAAAGGGATTGGATATCAGTTTTTGCAAAAACGCCGCAGCGTGAAGCTACCGGATGTATGCATTTATAGTTTTTAGCATTTTTATTAAGTCCCGCTGCATCTGTATTTAGAAGGGCTGCCATCTGGTCTATGAAAGCACCGGTTCCACCAGCACAAGTTCCATTCATTCTCTGTTCTGGATAGAGTCCCAGATATATTATTTTTGCGTCTTCTCCACCCAGCTCAATAGCCACATCGGTATGGGGAATGTGTGTTTTTATAGCTCTTGTGCAGGCAATTACTTCCTGAGTGAAGGGAAGGCTGAGGTTTTCAGATAGACCAAGTCCGGCGGAGCCTGTAACAGATACTGCTACTTTCTTGCCTGTAACATATGGGGTAGCATCTTCAAAAAGCGATATAAGAGAATTATTGATATCTGAGAGGTGGCGCAGATATTTTTTAAAAAGTATTTCGCCGTCCGGTTGCAGGATAACCATTTTAATGGTTGTTGAGCCGGCGTCTATTCCAATTCTAAAGTAATCTTTGGATATGTTTTTTTGCATAGTTAGTGTTAGGCGAATGGATAAACCTTTGCCATGTGCTGATTGATTGTAGATAAAATAATTAAAAATGCCAAGTATTAGTGGTATTAGTTTAAGGAATAATTAGCTTGTGAGATAGTGGCTATTTATTGATTTTTCCTCTTAAATGATGTAAAAATTCTTTCGATGGAAACTTAATTGTCCCCGATTTATTAAAAACAAGATGAAAATCAACAAAAAAATTATATTAACTTTATCTCTTCTTCTGGTCTTCGGAGTATTATCAGTATATTTATATTTGAAAGTTATTTTTTCACCAGATAGATTAATCAGAGCCTTTGAAAATGCGGCAGCGGAGACTGTCGGGGGCAAAATTGAAATAGCAAATGCTTATATCCGACCGGGCAGCATTGTTCTTAGCGATGTTTCGGCGGATTTGCCGGCTGGGGATGGAATGAGTGCAAGTGTCAGGGTGCACAGAATTTTCATGCGCTACAGGACTTTTCCCGCGCTTAAGGGGGAATTTCTAATTAATTCCCTTCATTTTGATAAACCCTCCGCAGAAATTGTAAGAAATGGAGATTTTGAAGGGGTCGACACTTCTAAAATTTATTCTTCAATTGAAGGGTATGACTTTGAAATTAAGTCCCTTAGACTATCCAACGGAGCTATCTCATATAGCAATAATGATTCGGATTTATTCTCTCTAGAGGATGTCTTCTTTGTTTTTGAGCGGGCTGAATCTACAAATATTGCGGAATATTCTGGGGGCGGGCAGATATCCGGTGAGTCGGATTCTCTATTGAGGTTTTCCGGTAATATAGATTTTATTAGAGACAGGATAAGTTTAGGAGAGCTTGAACTTAGAGCGTACGGCGGTCAACTGACTCTTACTGGGCGCCTTAATAACTTTTCTGATGCACCCTCCCTGGAAGGTAGATATTCTATTACGAGCCTGCCGACAGAACTTTTTCCTGAAGAAATCCATCTAAAGGGGGAAATGGAATTAAGGGGAGGGATTCAGAAAAATGCCGAGGGGACAAGCCTGGATTATACTCTTGATATGACCAAATCAAGGGTGGAATGTTTTGAAATCTTCAAAAAACCCACCAGATCAAAGATGCTCTTGCGTGGAGGGATTTTAAGGCGGGGCGGAGGAATATCTTTGGATTGGTATGTTTTAGAACTAGGAGCTTCTGCTTTTTCGGGTACCGGCTATATAGGAGATGATAAAAAATCTAAACTAAACCTTATAGCAAATGAGATTGATTTTGCTAATTTATCTTCATTTTTTCCGCACTGGAGAAAATATATGGTCTCTGGCAAGGGAGATTTTCGCGCGGAACTCTCTGGGAATATTTTTGATCCTACTGTGGAAATCGATATAGAAGCGTCGGAGGTTTCGCTTAAAAACTTTACAGCGCTTGAAAATTTTATCAAGCGAACAACTGGGGAGCGATTATCCCTCATCGAGCTTGGTGACCTAAAGGCTAGTGTTCTTCTAAACAAAGACAAACTGCATCTTAAAAGAGTTACCGCCAAAGATGGTTTTCTAGAAGGCAACATAAACGGCGAGTATTGTTTTGATGGGAATTTCGATTTCAATCTTGTGCCTAAGCTCTATGGAAACAGCTATAGGCTCCAGATAAACGGCAAGCCTGAAGGTGTCAGTGTCTATTTGAAATAGCTTTGTATTAAAGTATAATCAATCCTTACTGGAGAGGTGTCCGAGTGGCTGAAGGAGCACGCTTGGAAAGCGTGTGACTCTTAATGGGTCCGTGGGTTCGAATCCCACCCTCTCCGCCATTTTTTTAGAAGTGAGTTATTAACGAAAATTCCTTTGTGAGTAAATATGTATCGGTTTCTTGGTACTGCTTGCTGTAATACTCCCCCCAGAAAAATCTCATTCCTCCAGACCAGCAACAATTACCGTTTTCAATATATTCTATTTACATTGGGAGTGCTATCTCTTGATATTTATGTAGTAAATACCAGCTTTGTATCTAGAAAACTGAAGAAATTCTTTAAAATTATTTTAAATCGACCAGCTTAAGTTTTGTTTTAATTTGGGAGAGCAAACTCTTGTCAAGCAATTTATGTCTGTTCCATTTCCTGATATCTGCTAAACCATCATATGAAGAAAAGAATGCTTGCTGCAGAATAAGCTCTAACCTACTTCCTTCTTCTACTCCGTCAAATAGCTTATTCTTAAATTCTTGCGGTATATCATTCTTATTGCCACCAAATTTCGCATGTAATTCTTTTTCTACCTTAGCGGGATCAGTTGTATCAAGAATATATCTTTTGAATTTAGTTTTATCTCCATAAAGCCAATAGAGTCGTACGAGCAAGGCTTTTTTATGTGGCTTAGTAATGGTTTTAGTATCATCGAATATTACTCTTGCTCTGATTTTTTTCCCCCGTCCCAAAACTATCGGATCCTCTTCATAGGTTAAGATATAAACTAATTGTTTTTCCGTTGGTATATCATCAGTGGATTCAGGATATATTATTTCATCCCTATAATTCTTTTTTAAGTAATCAATGATTTTTTCTTCATTTACCATATTTTCAGCTCCTCTCTAATAGCTGGTCTAGTTCTACTTTTAAAGCAGCTACAAACTGCTTTAATTTTTTAATTTGGTGGGCTCTTGCCAGCTCTCCATTTAGCTATCTCAATGCTAAAGGGTTTAGGTAAGCTTTCTCGCTTCAGCATCCTATGTAAGGGTTTAGTTTGTGTTGAATGGAAAAAACTGTCTAAATTTATTTAGGTTCTTTCTGCTTCCTCTACTGAGATGATGTTGAATTTGTTCAGTGTGATAAAGTCACATTTGAACTCTGTTCGGTAGCCATCTATTTCAACTTTTTTTACTTCAGCATCAGTTACTGGAATAAAGATGGTGTCCCTTTTGTTTAGAAGGTCTGATACTCTGGTTCCTGGTATACAGTGTATTTTTCCTACAAGTTTCATATGAGAACAGTTTATCGTAACTAATTTTTCTTCGCGCGGCGTTTCCCAATCCATAGTTATAACCTCCTAATTTTATTTTGTTTATAATTTTTACTGGATATTTTCTATATTAATTCTATTATATATATTTGTATAAAATAATCGATTAGATTGCAAAATATGTCTATGCTTATGCTGTAAGTTATAGAATTATGAAGATTTATTTTAACTGAGAGGTAGGCTGAAAAAGTTTAGCTTCTTAATTTAGTCTTTTTCCAAGGGGAAAGTGCCTTGCCGGTAAAGAAAAGGAAATTTGAAAAATTATAGTTCCTTAGTCCTGTCATGAAATAATGAAGTCTGTGGGCTTTTTTTCCTTTAAGACGGATTCGATTGAAAAGATAGCCGATACTGGCGTCTCCCATTGGGATTATCCAGCCGGGGTCTCTGTATGAAAAATTCCGTCTTTTCTTGCCATCAAGATCACGTATTATATTTTCACCAGCCAATTTTCCGGACTTGATTGCAGCGTGAACGGATTTTCTTAGCGGGACTTTATTGTTTAATATCGCTGCTGAATCCCCAACGGCAAATATGTGATTATATCCAGGAATGCTCATATCGTCGGATACTACTATCCTACCGTCTGGAAGTCTGGGAATATTTCCGGTAATAGAAATGTCGGGAAACCTGCTTCCTGCTGTCCAAATTAAAAGCGCGTCATCTATTCTGTGTCCAGAAGAAGTTATTATATTGTGGCCGTCAAATCTTTCTATTCTTTCTCCGGTTCTTATGTTGATACGCATTTTAGAGAATTTCCTTGATATAAAAGTCCGATCTTTGTTGTCGAGGAAAGGCAGAATTTGTGGAGAAGCTTCAAGGACTGTTATTGAAAGAAAATGGGTGGGTTGTCCTATAAACTGCCTTATAGCTACTGCAGTCTCTAATCCAGTATAGCCACCGCCAGCTATGACAACATGTGCTTTTTTTCTCATAGAAAAATATCGATTAAGGCAGTAGTTTAGGCTAAGTGCATCGTTGATTGATGAAAGGGGGTGAACCATATTGAGGTGATTAGTAAATCCGTGATGGTTTGTCGTGGATCCCGCTGCAATTATGAGTTTGTCGTAGGGATATTCTCCATTCTCGTCTATAACCTGCTTTGTTTCAAGATTGATGCTTTTTACGCTTCTGTTTAGAAAAAGAATGTTTTCTGAAACTTTGGCAAAAATATCAGCAACAACTCTTTTTTTTCCTATATGACCCGAAGCCAACTCTGGGAGGGCCGGTAGCATAGAAAAAAATGTGTTTTTATCATAGATAACGATATCGGTATCCAGATACCTAGATGATAGCTTTTTAGCAGCGTTAAAACCTGCAAACCCTGAGCCGATAATTACAGTTTTCATAGCAAGGCTATAATAATAATTATGCTAATTAATTACAACCGGCAAAAGCAATCTCAGTTTATCTTGCTCTATTTCTTGTCTTTCGTATAATTAAAAGACAATGACTAAGAAATCTATTGAAGAGAGTAAGGAGTTTTTAGAATCCGAATATAAGAGGCGTTCTTTAGGGATGCGTCGCCAGATACTTAAGACTATCCATAAGGCCGGCTCAGGTCATCCTGGCGGGTCCTTATCTGTAATCGATATATTAAATATCTTATACTTCTATAAGCTCACCCACAATCCCCACCTTCCTTCTGATCCTTCAAGGGACCGTCTCATTTTTTCAAAGGGGCATGCCAGCCCTGCGCTTTATACAGTTCTGGCTGAAGCCGGATATTTTCCTTCTACTGAGCTGGAGCGTTTTAGAAAATTGGGGGCTCTGCTTCAGGGGCATGCTCACCGAGAAGTCCCTGGTGTGGAATTTTCGACAGGTTCGCTCGGGCAGGGTCTTTCGGCAGCTTTAGGTCTGGCTCTTGGGGGAAGACTCCAGGGAGAGAAATATTCTGTTTTTGCAATTCTGGGAGATGGAGAGATGCAGGAAGGAAGTATTTGGGAGGCCCTTATGGCGGGGGGCC
>JAAZFS010000175.1 GCA_012511615.1 Elusimicrobiota bacterium
CAGTAAAGCAATAAGCAAGTCTAATATAATTCCATTCATCATCCTGATTAATCTCCAAGGCTTTTTGGAAATATTTTTCTGATTCAATGTATTTTCCCTGTTCTACACAAGAATAAGCCAATTCACGATAAATTTCATCATTTTCAGGATTAATTTCCAAGGCTTTTTGGAAATATTTTATTGCTGACTCAAGTTCATTTTGATCCTTAAAACAGCTAGCCAATCCGCTATAAGCTAGATCATTCTTAGGGTCAATATCTATTGCTTTATTAAAACAGACTTCAGCCTCCTTGTATTTCCCTTGTTCTTTAAATAAAAAACCTAAATCCCTATATACACCATCATTGTCAGGATTAATTTTCAGGGCTTTTTTCAAATATGCTTCAGCTTCTTTATAAGTATCTGATTCTTTAAAACAATAAGCCAATTCACGACATACTTCATCATTCTCAGGATTAATTTTCAGTGCTCTTTTGTAATATTTGAGTGCCAGCTAATATTTACCCTGATCTCTATAATTTCTGCGCATTGAAATGTATTCGTCAGCAGAACCAGACTTACTCTGTTGCAATTTTGCGTATAACTCATCACTAGTTAAAGAGTTTTTTTTAGTATTATTACGGGCTTCTTTCTCCCAGCTAATTTCAAGGATGTTTTCATCTTGTTTGATACTTTCAATTGGTGCTGCTTGGACTTCTTTATTTTTATCTTTTATTGATAAGAAAATCATTTTAAACAACTTATATATCCTTAAGTTTTTTAATGTGCCTGGTCTAATATTGGTAATATCACTATAATATCCACCATCATTTACTCCCATCATTGTTATTACCATATCTGGTTTGTACTCAGAGATATTTTGCTCTAATTCTGCCATTATGTGCATAGTGTTAGTGCAAGAACGACCCTTATCTATTACCGAAAATTTTATTCCCAAGTCCTCTTTATTCAAAATCTCTTTTAAATAGGGTGGCCATTGATTTTCAGTAGTAGAATCTCCCAGACAAAGAATACGATAGGTCCCCTTTTCTTTAATTGCTGCTTGATTTTTGCTTCTCAGAATAGATAAATGTACAAAGCCGCCCAATCTTAAGCCTAATTCCAATAAAATAAGCGCAAATAAAATACCGACTATTGATAAAAAAGCTCGCTTTTTGCTAATATTTTTCACCCTAGACCTTATAAAACTCTAATAAAATCCCTATACCCCTACTTATAATTAAAATTTCCAGCTAAAAGATTTGCAATATTTCGCGTGCAATATTCTCTGCCAACAATTTATTCCCTTTAGGAGTGCAGTGACCAAAATCACCAGCAAACGCATCAGTAAAATAATCAAAATAACTTGACTCATTAACTGCGGCTTCGAATGTTTTTTTATTGTCTACAAATATGATTCCGCTTTCTTCTTTAAATATATCTTTCAGTTGTTCCACATCCCACATAGGATACTGGACACAAACATACTGGATATTATTTTTGTCTAATATTTTCTTAAGTTTAATGTAATTATTGATTGTTTTGGGATTAAAGCATTTGCGACCATGTGTTTGTGTAATTTTTCGGGATTGCATAAAAGAACTTTCTGCTTCTTTAAGTTTGCCCTGACTTTTTAAACATAATCCCAGCTGATCATAAAACGTCTCATTCTCTGGATCAATTTCGATTGCTTTTTGCAAGTATCTTTCTGCCTCTTCAGATCTACCCTGTTCTCTGCAAGATCTGCCCAATCCTCCATAAGCATATTCATTCTCAGGATTGATTTTAATAGCAGACCTAAAACAACTCTCTGCTTCCTCATGTTTGCCCCAATCAGTAAAACAAAAAGCTAACCCAACATAATTCCAGTCATCTTCTTTATCAATCTCCAGCGCTTTTCGAAAATATTTTTCTGATTCATCGTACTTGTGCTGTTCCATCAGCAAGAAGCCCAAATTATTACAAGCCGTGGAATTTTCTGGATTAACTTCTATAGCTTCCTTAAAAAACATTTTGGCTTCCTTGTACTTGCCTTGGGATTTCGAACAAGAACCCAGCTCGCAGTAAGCAAAATCATTCATAGGATTAACTTGTAGTAGTCTTTTAAAATATGAATCGGCTTCTTCATATTTACTTTGAGCTTTCAAACAATGGGCTAATTCTCCTAAAATCCACTCATCCTCAGAACCAAGTTTTACAGCCTTCTTAAAGTATTTTTCCGCAAGCTCATATTTTCCCTGGTCTTTAAAACATTGCCCCATAACAGCATAATTCAAACCATTTGCAGAATTAATCTCAATTGCTTTTCTTAAATATTCCATAGCTTCTTCATATTGCTGTTGCGCTCTAAAATAAGCCCCATAATCGCGATAAGTTTTATCAGAATCTTTGCCTGAAATTAACAGGCTATTTTCTATCTGATCTTTCATATTCAAAGCATCGCTAATGTTTTCCGCCAGTCCTACATCCTCTTTTGTTGCAGCCTGTACTTCCCGACTCCTATCTTTTATTGCTAAGAGAATCATTTTAAATAACTTATATATCTTCAGATTTTTTAAGGTGCCTGGTTTAATACTGGTGATATCACTGTAGTATCCTCCATCATTTGCACCCATCATTGTTATTAGCATATCTGGTTTATAGTTAGAGATATTATCTTCCAATTCCGCCATTATGTGCATAGAATTCGTACAAGAACGCCCCTTATCTATTACAGAAAATTTTATTCCTAAATCCTCTTTATTTAAAATCTCTTTTAAGTAGGGTGGCCATTGATTTTCAGTGGTAGAATCCCCCAAGCAAAGAATGCGATAGGATCCCTTTTCCTTTATTGCCATTTGGTTTTTAGTTTTTTGAATGGATAAGCGTATAAATCCGCCTAATCTTAAACCTGATTCCAATAACATCAGCGAAAATAAAACACCTGACAATAGTAAGATTATTCGCTTAGTCTTCATATTTCTACCTGTCAACTTAAGCTAACAAAAAACAGCTTTTATAAGTTACGGACCAAATCTATGAACAAGTAAGACTTTAATTATCATCTATGCCTTAAAAGGCTTAAGTAGTGTTCTTAATTTAGTTTAGTAAGAAATTGATAAAAAGTGAAATGGAGTGACTCTTAAAATCAACCCCAATATCTTCAAATAAATTTTTTCAGGAATTATTTTAAGAGTTTGGATTTTTCAAATATCAGCAGACTGTAAGACAAAAAAACTTTGAATATTTGGTCCTAAATAAATTATAGTGTAGAACTTGGCACAATGGTCAACAAGACTGTTAAAAATATTCAGGAGGAAAAATAGCGATTAATTTCATGGAACATAGACTCATTAAATGCGGCATTGACAGCAGAATCCAACAGGGCAGAAC
>JAAZFS010000176.1 GCA_012511615.1 Elusimicrobiota bacterium
GGAAATACCGCAAGTGGAGACAGATTTAAAGGATTTTATTAAAACGGAGAATGCGGTTGCGCGAAGATTACATAAGAGGTGATATTTACCGGCAAGACGGAGTCCTCTTTTTAGATGGGGTTAGTCTAGAGGAGCTGGCAAAAGAATGGGATACCCCACTTTATGTTTACAGTGCCCGTCGGCTGAGAGAAAATTTTCTTGCCTATAAAGAAGCCTTTTCTTTTATAGAAACAAAAATATGTTATGCGGTTAAGGCCAATAATTCTCTTGCCATTCTTAGAGAACTTGCCAGTCTTGGCGCCGGTGCAGATATAGTTTCCGGTGGCGAACTCTACCTGGCCCTCAAGGCAGGAATTAAACCGGAGAAAATTGTTTTTGCCGGGGTGGGAAAGACTGACCAAGAGATAAAGGAAGCCCTTTTAGCCGGTGTTTTTTTATTTAATGTTGAAAGCATTCAGGAACTTGAAAGAATTAATTTTCTAGCTGGTAAGATTGGAGAAAAAGCCCGGATAGCCTTCAGAGTTAACCCCGATATTGATCCGATTTCTCATCCAAAAATTTCAACAGGTCTAAAAGAAAGTAAATTTGGAATTTCTAAGGACTTGGCTATCAAGGCCTATAAGCAGGCGGCATCTATGGAAAATATTGAAATTGGCGGAGTCCATTTTCATATAGGTTCTCAAATAACAAACCTTGGTCCCTTTGAGCTAACGGCAGAAGCTGCTTTTTCACTGGCTGAAGAATTGGCTAAAGAATCTATTAAGCTTGAATACATAAATATCGGTGGAGGCCTGGGTATTGATTATGAAAATACTGGGGTCCCCAAGCCTGTAGAAATTTCTAATATTATGAAAAAATATTTTCAAGGAACTGACTATAAACTGATACTTGAACCAGGGCGATCAATTGTGGGGAACGCCGGTTATCTTCTAAGTGAAATTATCTATATTAAAAAACAAGAAGAGAAAAACTTTGTGATTTTGGATGCTGGCCTTAATGATCTTGTTCGGCCGGCTATGTATGGCTCTTATCATGAGATTCTTCCACTTTCTGAAGAAGGAGAGGAGCTAACGAGTGATATTGTTGGACCCATCTGCGAAGCTGGGGATATATTCGCCTCCGACCGAAAACTGGCGGGGATCAAGAGAAGAAATAAAGTCCTTATTTGCGATGCCGGCGCCTATGGTTTTTCAATGGCTTCAAACTACAATGCCCGACCTAGACCGGCAGAAGTTTTGATAGATGGGGGAAAGACTTCACTTATTAGAAAAAGAGAAACTTACGCTGATTTGATGGAAAGGGAACTATGAAGAAAGATTTTATAAAGACTGAGAGTGCTGGAAACGATTTTATATTGTTTGATCATACTGAAGGGGAAAGTCTCCCTAACTTGGAAAAAAATATAATAAAACTCTGCACCCGAAAACTTGGTATCGGAGCGGACGGGGTGCTTATTATAGAAAATATAGAAAAAGAATCTTCGGCTGATTTTAGAATGAGAATATTCAACCCCGATGGAGGGGAGGCGGAAATGTGCGGTAATGGTGCCCGCTGTGCAGCTTATTGGTTTTTTCTAAAGACTGGAAAAAGTAAGCTAAAATTTCAGACCCTGGGAGGAATGATTTCGGCATCCGTATCTTCTTCGGGCCGGGTTAGGTTGGGCATGCCTTCACCTCAAGGAACTGAACTGGATATTCTTTTAAATCTTGGCAAAGACCAGCTGAGTATGTCCTTTATAAACACTGGAGTTCCTCATGCAGTGATAGAAACTGATCGACTGGAGCAGGTGGACGTGGATTCTTTAGGCCGGAAAATCCGGAACCATCCTCATTTTTCTCCTGCTGGAACCAATGTGGATTTTGTTCAGGTTACTGGAAAAAATTCGGTAAGTGTCAGGACTTATGAGCGAGGTGTGGAAGAGGAAACTTTGGCCTGTGGGACCGGGTCGGTCGCTTCCGTTCTTATAAAGGCCTTAAAGGGTAAAGTGTCTTCACCCGTAACAGTCAAAACTCGTGGTGGTGCGCTTTTGAAAGTCTATTTTAAACTCAGCGATGCCGAAGATTTGATTTCAAGACTATATGATGTTAAATTAGAGGGCAAGGTTAATATTGTATTCAGTGGAAGTATAGATTTATGATTAAGAATAATCGGGGGAGGAATTAATGTTCAAGGGATCCTGTGTCGCAATAGTCACACCGCATAAAGACGGGGAGGCGGATTATAATTCGCTCAAAAAACTCGTCAACTGGCACATTGAGGCAGGGACCGACTGTATAGTTCCCTGTGGAAGCACTGGTGAGGCGGCTACTCTTGATTACGACGAACATAAGAAAGTTATAAGGACAGTTGTAAAGGCAGTCGCCGGTAGATGCAAAATAATGGCTGGTGCCGGATCAAACTCTACCAAAGAGACCCTGGAACTCACAGAATTTGCTAAAAACGCCGGTGCAGACGGAGCTCTACTTATTACTCCCTATTACAATAGACCCACTCAGGAAGGACTTTTTAAACATTACGAAAAAGTAGCCTTAAAAGTAGACATACCAATTTGTCTTTATAATGTACCCAGACGGACTGGGGTGAATTTGGAGCCGGCTACTGCCGTTCGGCTGGCTGAACTTGATAATATTATTGCCATAAAAGAAGCCTCAGGAAATATTGCTCAGGCAGGAGAGATACTCCGACTTGCGAAAAATAAAATGCTTGTTCTTTCAGGCGATGATTCACTTACCTATCCTCTTATGGCCATGGGTGCCCGTGGAGTGATATCAGTAGTGGCCAACTTGATTCCATCTCAAATGCATGAACTTTGCGATCTTTTTCTAAAAGGAGAGAGGGAGGAATCACTAAAACTCCATTTTAAATATTTACCACTTATGGATGCCATGTTCATAGAGACCAATCCTGCTCCAGTAAAAGAGGCTCTAGCTATGATGGGAAAAATTTGTCCGGAACTTAGACTTCCTTTAGTTAATCTCAGTGAAACATCTATGGAGAAACTGAAAAAAGTCCTCTTGGATTTTAATCTGGTAGAAAATGACTCATAAAACCTTAGTATCGGGTGGCCTGGGCCGGATGGGCCTGAGAATTTCAAAGATGGTAAAGGAGAGCACTATTTTAGAGCTTGCCGGAATTCTTGAAAGAGAAGGAATTGAGGATATGCCCAAAGAGCTTTATGGAGTTCCAGTCAGCTGTCAGGAAGAAATAATAAAAGGGAAAGATGTAATAATAGATTTTTCCAGTCCTGCCAACTCTCTAAGACTTGCTGAAAAAGCTGTAGAATATAAGGCGGCTCTAGTGATAGGGACCACGGGACTAAGCGATGATGATTTAAAGAAAATTGCTTTATCGGCAGAGAAAACTCCAGTCCTTTTTGCCCCCAATATGAGTTTAGGAGTTAACCTTTTAAAAAGAATAGCAAGTATGATTACCGACGGACTTCCAGGATTTGATAAAGAAATTATCGAGTCCCACCATAACAAAAAGGCCGATGCTCCTTCAGGGACAGCCCTCTTGTTTGCTGAGGCAGTAAAGAGGGAGGGTGATGAATTTGTTTATGGAAGAGAAGGAATTCCTGGTGCCCGTTCTTCCAACGAGATTGGTATCCATGCTATAAGGGGCGGAAATATCATTGGAGAGCATAGAGTAATCTGGATAGGCGAGCATGAAACTGTAGAAATCTTTCACAGGGCAGAGACTCGGGATATTTTTGCCGCTGGTGCCGTTAAGGCGGCAGAATGGTTGGTGAAAAAAGAACCGGGTCCTCTCTATAGTATGGAGGATGTCCTCTTTTGAGGTTTGTAAGATTTTTATATAAGAAAGACCAGGAGTTTGCCGCAGCCTGGGGCCTTTTGCACGAGGATGAGATAGAGTTTATAGAAGGCAATCCTTTTGCAGAGTGGAAGACTACTGGTGAAACAATAAAAATTTATAAGGTTAGATACCTGGCTCCGACAAGACCTCAAAAAATAATATGTTCTGGCTTGAATTATGCCAATCATGCAAAAGAGATGGATATGAAGATACCGCCAGATCCGGTAATATTTCTGAAACCTCCCTCAAGTATTCAGCATCCAGAAGGCGACATTGTAATGCCTCCGGATTGCAAGGAGTTAGATTTTGAGGCCGAGCTAGCCATTATTATAAAACACAGGGCTAAAAACATAAGTCCCGAAGAGGCTAAGGACTATATTTTAGGCTATACTTGCTTAAACGATGTGACGGCAAGAAAATACCAGACCCCTGGTTCTCAATGGACCCGTTCAAAAGGATATGATACATTTTGTCCCATAGGGCCCATCATAAGTTGCGGAATAAATCCCAATCGCCTTGATATTAAAACCTTTTTAAATGAAGAAGAAAAACAGTCTTCAAATACCTCGGAAATGATAATAAATGCCGAGAAATTGGTAAGCATAGTATCCGGTTATATGACTCTTAATCCCGGAGATATAATCTCTACCGGCACACCTTCCGGAGTGGGAAAGATGGTTATCGGAGATGTGGTGGAAGTAGTAATAGAAAAGATAGGAACACTAAGGAATTATGTCACAGATGAAGAAATTTGAATTTTCGGAGAGGCTGAACAAGCTTCCTCCCTACCTATTTATTGAGGTAGATAAGATGAAACAAAAGGCTATAGATGAAGGAGTGGATATCATCAACCTTGGAGTAGGAGATCCTGATATTCCAACTCCCGTAGCCATTAGAGAAAAATTTAAAGAGGCAATAGATGATGTAGATAATCATCAGTATCCTCTAGGAAAAGGTAAGAAAATTTTCCGTCAGGGAGTGAGAAAGTTTTTCAAAGACCGCTACAATGTTGAGCTTGATATTGAAAAAAACATCCATCCCCTAATCGGATCAAAAGAGGGGATAGCTCATTTTCCTTTGGCTTTTGTAGAGCCTGGCGATAAGGTTTTGATACCTGAACCGGCCTATCCTGTCTATAATTCAGGGACGATTTTTGCCCTGGGAGAGCCTTATTTCTTTTCACTGCTTGAAGAGAATAATTTCCTTCCTGATTTTTCCTCCATCCCAGATAAAGTTCTTGAAGAGGCAAAACTTATTTTCTTAAATTATCCCAACAATCCGACTGGCGCCCAGGCGGACTTGGAGTTTTTTGAGGAAGTAGTTAGGGTGGCAAAAAAATACAATATAATTGTCTTGCACGACGCTGCCTATAATGAAATGTACTTTGCCGATCCGCCTCCAAGTATACTTGAAGTTGACGGAGCAATGGATGTGGCGGTGGAGTTTCATTCTCTCTCCAAGACCTTTTCAATGACCGGTTGGAGAATTGGTTGGGCCTGTGGTGGTGAAAAACTTATCAGTGGTTTGGCCTCTATCAAAGACAATATTGATTCTGGAGTATTCGGTGCCATTCAGGATGCCGGATATTTTGCTCTGGAAAATTATGAGGAACTTACAGAGGACGCAAGAAATACCTATAAAGAGCGCCAGAGAATAATGTATGAGGGATTAAAGAAACTTTCCTGGCATCCGGTAAATACCACAGCTACCTTTTATCTTTGGGCAAAACCGCCTCGGGATATTTCTTCGGCTGATGCAGTGAAAGAACTTATTACCGGAGCCGGTATAGTATGCACTCCAGGTTCTGGATTTGGCCCTTCAGGTGAGGGCTATGTTAGGTTTGCCCTAACTAGAGATAAATCCAGATTAGAGGAGGCCTTGAAGCGCCTAGGCGATTTGAAGTGGGATTAACGGCTCTTTCATTAGGGAGTAATTCTGGCGATAGGGGGGAGAATATTCGTCAGGCAGTTAAGTTTCTTGAAGAAGCCTTTGGTAAGGTGAATAAAAGCACGGTTTATGAAACGACTCCCTTTTATGAATCTCGGAAAGGTCAGGAGAATTTTTACAATTGTTGCGTAAATTTTAGGACTGAAAATACTCCTGAGGAAATCTTAGAGAAAATCCAGGCCATAGAAAATAAAATGGGTCGTGAGCGTCCCTATCCTAATGCTCCTAGAATCATTGATATAGATATCATTTTTATTGGTGATGAAATGATTGCCCAAGAGAATCTGACCGTCCCTCATCCTGCAATGCAGGAGCGTCTTTTTGTTCTGGTGCCACTTGTGGAGATAATGGGAAGCTTTGAACACCCTGCTATAGGCTTGAGTGTGGATGACCTTTTCTATGAATGTCCAGATGATGGTATCCTTGTAGAAATAGAAAATTTCTGGGAGACCTGATATGGGTTTTATATCAAAAACACTTGCATTATTGATAGCTCTTGAGGGAGTATTGGTTCTTGCTTTTCCTGCCTTTGCAAGAGAGGCCATGCTTGACCTTGATGAGGGTGAGGGTAAAAACAAAAGACTCTTGGGGGTCTTTTTATTCCTTGCCGGACTAGTCCTTATTTTTCTTACACAGAAAACAGTTACGGATCTTTTAGTCCATTGGTTTGTTGCAGTTTATGGAGTTCTTATGGGACTTTATGGTCTCTTTTTTATAACTATCCCTAACCTTGCTTCCCATCTTCTTGTTTGGATTTATGCCGAGAAAGGACCTTCCAGAGTGATTGGGGGTCTTCTATTTCTAATCGGTATAATTTTCTTTAAAATTTTATGATGGACAAAAAAGATATTGAAAGAATTGCCCACCTGGCCCAGCTGAAACTTTCAGAAGAAGAAAAAACAATTTTTACTGATCAGCTGAATGAGGTTTTTAATCATATAAATACTTTCGGAGAGCTTGATACAGTTGACATATCCACCCAGGAGCCTACTGGCATAGATAAGCTTTTACCCAGAGAAGACATTCCTAGAGAATTTTCTAGGGAAAAAATTATGGCTAATGCTCCCGATAAGGATGAGGACTCATTCAGAGTTAAGAAAGTCCTCTGATGATAAAAAAGATATTAAAAAAAGTAAACTCCGATGGAGCTTTTTCTCTAGTAAAACAAGTATCAGCTCAGGTTCTTGAGAGCCAAGAAAAATATAATTCATACATTACTCTCACTCTTGATAGGGCCTCCAAGCGCGCCCAGGAGATTGATTCACTTTTAAATGCCGGTAAAAATCCCGGACCGCTTGCAGGGATTCCGGTGGCTCTAAAGGATAATCTACTTTATTCAGGCGAAAAAATGACTTGTGGCTCCAAAATACTTGAAAACTATTTTTCGCCCTATACTGGAACTGCCGTAGAAAAACTTGAAGAGGCCGGCGCCATTGTAATAGGGAAGACAAATATGGATGAGTTTGCCATGGGGTCTTCCGGAGAAACTTCCTATTTCGGACCGACAAAAAACCCTCTTCATCCTGATAGGGTTCCAGGTGGTTCTTCATCCGGATCGGCTGCCGCTGTCGCATCAGGCGATGTCCCAATAGCTTTAGGGTCAGATACTGGAGGTTCCGTCAGACAACCAGCTTCTTTTTGCGGGGTCTGTGGCCTCAGACCCACATATGGGAGAATCTCAAGATATGGTCTTTCTGCCCTGGCGTCTTCCATAGACCAGATAGGTGTACTTGCTTCAAGTGTTGAGGATACTGCTCTTGTATATAGTCTTATCTCTGGGCATGACCCTAAGGATTCAACTAGTCTAAATGAAAAAGGATACGAATTATCAGATTCTATAGAAGAAGGAGTCAAGGGATTAAAGATAGGGATTCCTAAGGAATATATGGGAGAAACTTTGCATAGTGAAATAAGGGAAAGAATTTTAGAAATATCCAACAAGCTTGTTTCTGCTGGAGCTGAAGTAAAAGAAATTTCCCTGCCCTCATTAGAACAGGCCCTGGCGACTTATTATATTATTGCTCCCGCCGAAATTTCCTCTAATTTGGCCAGATACGATGGGGTCAGATATGGTTTCCGCGCCCCTGAGGCCCAGACTCTCGAAGAAATGTATATAGAGAGCAGGACCCAGGGTTTTGGTCCAGAGGTTAAGCGAAGAATTTTGCTGGGGACCTCTATCCTATCCTCTGGAAATTATGAATCATATTATTTAAAAGCCTTGAAAGTGCGGTCTATGATAAAAAAAGAATTTGAAAAAATTTTTTCAAGCATAGATTTGATATTTTCTCCAACAACTCCAACCCCTCCCTTTAAGTTTGGGGAAGTAAAGGATCCTATGGAAATGTCTATGGCAGATTCTTATACCATACCTTCAAGTCTGGCGGGTCTGCCGGCAATGAGTGTACCGGTAGGGAGCATAGAGAAAAATCTTCCAGTTGGGGCCCAGTTAATCGGAGGGACTTTTTCGGAGCCGACTATTTTTAGATGCGCCCGTTTTATGGAGAAGATTTATGAGTCCTGATTATATTGTAACTATTGGACTGGAAGTCCATGTTCACTTAGATACAAAGACAAAATTATTTTGCTCTTGCCCCAACATTACTGGAGGTGAGCCCAACACCAGGATATGCCCGGTTTGTACAGGTCAGCCTGGGGCTCTTCCTGTGTTTAACGAAAGAGTTCTTTTTCAGGCAGTCCTTGCAGCTCTAGCCATAAACTGCCGGATAAATCACAGAAGTATATTTGCTAGAAAACAATATTTTTATCCGGACATGCCTACTAACTACCAGATTACCCAACATGAACTTCCTATCGCAGAAAAGGGCCATTTGGGTGGTACTGGGATAAACCGCCTGCACATTGAAGAAGATGCCGGAAAACTTATCCATACTGGAGGAAGCTCTTTGGTAGATTTAAACCGGGCCTCAGCTCCACTTATTGAAATCGTCACCGAGCCGGAAATAACTAGCCCTCAGGAGGCAGGTGATTTTCTTAGAAACCTTCGACAGATACTTAGGTATGCTGGGGTGAGCGACTGCGATATGGAAAAGGGTTCTATGAGATGTGATGCCAATATAAGCTTGAGAAAAAATCAGGATGATCCTCTGGGAGTAAAGTCAGAACTAAAAAATCTAAACTCTTTTAGAAGCGTAGAGATGGCTCTGGACTATGAAATTTTACGCCAGTCTGAAATTCTTTCTTCAGGCGGAGAAGTTATTCAAGAGACTCGGCTTTGGGATGAAGATTCTTTAAGGACCAAAGGGATGAGGACCAAGGAAGAATCAGATGACTATCGGTTTTTCTCTGATCCTGATCTTCCTCCCTTGCTAGTAGGTGAAGATTTTGTTGAAGAAGTTGCTACCTATCTCCCCGAGATGCCTGATGCAAGAAAAAATCGTTTTGTTACAGAGTTTGGACTTTCAGAATATGATGCCGGTGTCCTAACTCAGGAAAAAGATACTGCCGATTATTTTGAAGAAGCACTCAAAGTCTGTGGACTAAAGCAGTCCAAGATGCTGGCCAGCTGGCTAAGTGTAGAAGTTGCTGGTCAGCTTAATGCACTTGGAGTTAGCATGTCAGACAACCCAGTTAAACCAGCCCATCTGGGAAGTCTGGTTAGAGAAATAAGCCAGGGAAATGTTTCGGGTACAATGGCAAAAGATATTTTTGCCGAGATGTTTGAAACCGGTTTTTCACCAGAAAATATTATTGAGAAAAAAGGACTAAAACAGATAAATTCTGAGGATGAAATAAATGCTTTCTGCGAAAAAGTCCTCAAGGATAATCCTGATTTAGTTGAAAAATATCTTGACGGAAAACATGGGGTGCTGGGCGCCATGGTGGGCCAGGTAATGAAAGAAAGCCGGGGCCAGGCCAATCCTAAAAAAGTAAACGAAACCCTTCGGCGACTAATCGAAAAGTTTCAATAAGTCTGCATCTAGGAAAATTTGCCAGACTCCAATCTCTCAAAGAAAAAAATTAAATTCCTTCTTTGAGGAAATAGTCTTAAAAAATCTTAATTAGATTCGGCGCTTAAGGGATTTATGGAGAGAATCAGCCCCTTCTTCTGCAATAATATCCTCTAAAAACTCTATCTGCCTGTCTATGGCTTCAATATACATATTGTAGCCAATATCGCAGCGCTCAGAAAAATGAAGTTCGCAGAGTTTAAAGAGGCCCTGGAATTCTTCTTCAAGTCTTATCATTATCACTTCTCTGTAGTGCTCAATGTTTTGCTTGAGAATTAATTTTCTCTTTTCTTCATCGGCGTTCTGGGTAATGCCATCGTAATACCAGACAAGTTTTTCTAGGTAGTTTCTAGAGGACATTCTACCCAGTATATCGGCCGAGGCCAGCATCATTCCGATGGTCTTATTCTCAGGTTCTTTAAAATCGTCCTGACCAGGTAAAAAATCAATTCCGGAACAAGAGGAAAATTGTCTTAATCTGGAAAATTCTTCTTCGGTAAGTTTGTAGCGGTCTACGATTCCATCCACAACTTTTCTCATTCCCTCCTTAATGCTTATGTCAAGGTTTTTTTCTGGAACATCCAAGAATGAATAGAGACCGTGTACCGAAAGTAGGGACGCCATAAGTCCTAAGATTACGGATTCTTTATTGAGTTTCTTTTTTTCCTGGATGTTATAGCCGTCAACAATTCTAATAAAGGCCAGAGCTATCTGGGCTGCCTGAGAGTAATCAAGGACTGAATCTCCTGGCTGTTTATGGTCCGAGATAAACTTGTTTAGCCTCTTAAATAGGGACCGAACCGGGTGGAAAGATTCCACGGAATAGTGCCTTATAAATATGTTTTTAATCTCTTCGAATATGGCGTGTAGATTTGTCATATCTACCAGTTGTGACATCTGAAGAAAATCTGCTTTTCTCATTTTTTTATATCCTCCTGTCCTCGTATAATGCTAACACGGAAGCTCTGGAAAAACAAGCCTTATTTTGAGAAAAATAATCAGTTAGACTTATTCTACCGTGACTGCTTTGGTTAGGTTCCTAGGCTGGTCTATATCGCAGCCGAGCAAGCGGGCAATGTGATAAGAAAGAAGCTGAAGAGGTACTACATTTAAGAGTGGTGTAAAAAGTTCCAAAGTTGGGGGTATCCAAATGATGTCTTCAGTAAATTGAAGGACTCTCTCATCGCCTTGGGTTGCCAAAAGAATCACTCTTCCTTCTCTGGTTAGGACCTCTTCTATGGTAGAGGCGACTTTATCATAAACACATCCTTCGGTGCTGATGATTACTACCGGAAGTTCCGAGTCCACAAGAGCAATGGGGCCATGCTTGAGTTCTCCTGCAGGGGATCCTTCGGCATGAATGTAGGAAGTCTCTTTTAATTTGAGTGCCCCTTCCAGTGCAATGGGATAATTAATGTTTCTTCCTAAAAATAGAAAATTTTTCTGCTTAAAGTGTTTCTTAGAAATTTCCTCAATCCTGTCCTGCTGGCTATCAAGTATTTGTTTTATTTTTAGAGGGAGTCGGATGAGTTCTTCCGAAATTTTAATGGCTTCTTCTGGTTTTATTGAACCAGTAATATTTCCCAGTCGTAGCATAAGAAGGTAGAGAGCAGTAAGCTGGGAAGTAAATACCTTTGTAGAGGCGATACTTATTTCTGGCCCAGCGTGGGTGTAGATTATTTCATCTGCCTCGCGGGCAAGTGAAGAGTCAATTACATTACAGATTGCTCCAGTATAGGCTCCCAGGGCGGCGGCCTCTCTCAAGGCAGCCAGGGTGTCGGCAGTTTCTCCACTTTGAGAAATCGCTATTACAAAAGTTTCTTTATTTATGAGGGGTTTACGGTAGCGAAATTCGCTTGCGATATCGGCCTCACAGGGTATTTTAATAAAATCTTCAATAAGAAATTTTCCAACCAGACAGGCATGGTAGGCAGTCCCACAACCGATGAGGACAATTCTTTTAATATTTTTAATTTTTTCAGGGTCGGGTTTGAAGTTTTCAAAAACAACCTGGCCTTTCTCTACTTGAAGACGGCCCATCAATGTTTCTTGGACAGCCCGTTGTTGCTCAAAAATCTCCTTGAGCATAAAATGCTTATAGCCCTGTTTTTCTGCCAGGAGTGGACTCCAAGAAATTGTTTCAATTTTTCTTTCTATTTTACTACCAGATTCTTCATATATTTTAAGTTTATCTGGAGTTAGATGAGCAGTGTCGCCATCTTCCAGAAAAATAACTTTTTTTGTATAGGGCAGGATGGCGGGTAAATCAGAAACTATAAAATTTCCCTCATCAGAAATCCCAATTATAAGGGGAGAGTTTTTTATTGCCGCCACAATCTCTCCTGGATGGTCTGCACTTATTAAAGCTATGGCATAACTTCCCACCAGTTTTTTCTTGGTTAGGGCCAGAGCCTCTCTTAAGTCAGAAGTTTTTTTCAGCATATCTTCCATCAGATGGGCAATTACTTCGGTATCAGTTTCTGAAGTAAATTTATGTCCTTTTTCTATAAGGTCTTCTTTGAGGTCCCTGTAATTTTCAATAATTCCGTTGTGAACTACGGCAATTTTGCCATCGCAGGAGGTATGAGGATGGGCATTTTCATTTGAAGGTCTTCCGTGAGTGGCCCATCTTGTGTGACCTATGGCAGTATTTCCTGGAGGGACCCCATCTTGAAGTAAATCCCTTAAGCGCCGGCTCTTGTCCGAGCATCTTTTTCTGACAATTTTTCCTGAAGGACCAAGTACAGCAATCCCTACTGAATCATAGCCTCGATATTCTAATCGGCTGAGACCTTCAATAAGAATCTCTGCAGCTTCAGAAGATCCCGTATAAGCTACAATACCGCTCATATCAGGCTAAGAGGTCCTTGGCCACCTGGGCTATTTTTTCTGCAGAATCATTGGTGACATCATGGGTTGGACCCTCTACCATGACTCGGATCATTCTTTGTGTACCGGAATATCTTACAAGTACCCGGCCTTTATCGCCCAAGTCCGATTCCACCTCAGCTATAACTTTTTGTAGGAGTGGAAGTTCCTCTATGGGAGTTTTTTCCTTTACAGTTATATTTATCAGTTTCTGAGGGTATACTTTCATAACCTTTGAAAGCTCTGAGAGTTTTTTCCCAGTAGATTTCATTACCCAGAGAAGTTGAAGGGCGGTGATTATTCCGTCTCCAGTGGTATGGTGGTTGCGGAATATTATATGTCCAGAATCTTCTCCTCCGAAGATTGATCCGGATTCAATCATTTTCTCTAAAACAAAGCGGTCTCCCACAGGAGATTCCACTCTTTTAATTCCATTTTTCTCTAGGCATTCTCTAAGTCCAAGGTTGCTCATTACGGTAGTAACTACTGTATCGTTTAGAAGTTTTCCCTCACTTTTTAAGTGTAGGGCACATATGGCTATTATCTGGTCGCCCGTAACAAGATTACCATTTTCATCTACCGCTATAAGTCGGTCGCCATCGCCATCAAAGGCGAGACCAATTTCTGCCCTGCTTTCTTCAACGGCAGCCGCTAGATTCTCTGGAAAGAGGGAACCAGCATTTTCGTTTATGTTGATACCGTTAGGGTGAATGTTTATAGGCTGGACATCTGCTCTCATTTCTCTTAGGAGCATGGGAGCCACCTTATAGGTTGAGCCATTGGCGCAGTCCAGTGCGATAGTTCTATCATCAAGTGAAATATTTCTTGGCAGGGTATGCCTAAGGAAAACTATATAGCGCCCGAGTGCATCGGTTTCACGATAAGCCTTTCCAATGTTTTGTGATGGTGGTAAGAGTGAGGGAAGTTTTCCTGAATTTATAAGTTCTTCCATCTCTCTTTCTTCGTCATTGTTTAGTTTCATTCCGGAACTTTTAAAAATCTTAAATCCGTTGTCTTCATAAGGATTGTGTGAAGCGGAAATAACTACGCCGGCATCTGCATTCATGCTGGAGGTCAGAAAGGCAATTCCTGGTGTGGGCATAGGTCCGACGAGTATGACGTCGGCTCCCATTGAGCACATGCCAGAGGCCAGGGCACTTTCCAGCATATAGCCGGAGAGTCGTGTATCCTTGCCTATTATTATTCTTGGTCTGTGGCCCTTACGAGATAGGAGGTAGGCCAGGGCTTGACCTATTTTCAGAGTGGTCTCTGAAGTCATCGGTTCAATATTAGCTACTCCCCTTATTCCGTCAGTTCCAAAAAGTTTTATCACAGATTAAGCTCCATTTCTTCAATATTCTGTCTAAGTTTAATGATAGTTCCAGCGGGGTAGTAGCCCCGTGCGGTTAGGTTGGGATAGACTGCCGCATTTTGGGCCAAAATTGTCCCCGGCATTGTAACTGAATTACAGCCCGTTTGGACTCCATCTCCCATAATTGCTCCGAATTTTCTTAAGCCGGTTTTATAAATTTTCCCTGCCACCTTTACTCTTACTTCTTCTCCAGTTAGTTTAAGGTTGGCTAGTTTAGTTCCAGCCCCAAGATTAACTGCGCCCAGAATACTATCTCCAATATAGGCAAAATGACCGGCCTTGCTTTCCTCGAGAAGAGCCGAGTTTTTTATTTCGGTTGAGTGACCTGCTACGGAATTTTTTCCTAGAATAACATTTCCTCTGATATAGGCCGAATGACGTACCACTGAATTTTTACCGATTATTGTTGGACCCTTTACATAGGCGGAAGGCTCTATTAAGGCACCTTCTCCTATCTCTATTTCATCTCCGTCAAGATAAGCTCCTGCCCGAATCATAGCACCGTTTTCTAGTAGGGTATCTTCTAAAACAAGAGAACCCTCCCGGCGTATTTGACTAAGGTTGGGAGAAATTAGTTTTTTTATGACCGGAGAAATCTGGGCTATAGCCTCCCAGACTAAATCAGTGGTCTTAAAAAGCTCGTTGTATATATATCCCGAGGGAGTAAAAAACTTGTCAGGTTTAAGCATGGTCAAAGATTAGCAGAGAGATATATAAAAATCAACCCATTTCTGGAAGAAAAAACATATATACTTATTGTCTTGACAAGATGATAGCTATGTAATAATCTTCAAGATGTAGTAAATATGCCGCCATAAAATGAGCTTACGGTCTTAAAAAAAACATTAAATGGAAAATCTAAGCTATAAGAATATAAGGCTGAATCTTGAGGAGATAAACCAGAAAAAAACTTTTCTTAAATCTCTTCCTAGGTCGCTTAATGTGACCCTGACTAGCCGTTGCAATCTTGGCTGTAGGATGTGCCCGGTTTATAGGAAAAAATGGGAGCTCCCAGAAAAGACTTATGATGACATTATAAGTATTCTTCCCTATCTAAAATGCACAACTTGGCAGGGGGGAGAGGCATTTCTATATCCGCGCTTCGGCGACCTTTTGGAAGAAATTCATTCAAAATATCCCTATATAGAGCAAACCATGTACACAAACGCCCTCTTGATAGATGATGAATGGCTCCGCCGGCTTTCGGGCAGTCCGAAAATTTTCTTTATTTCCTTGGACGCTCCTGAAAAAAACCTATATGAAAAAATTCAACGGGGAGGCACTTTTAAGGAGTTTCAGGAAAGACTTGAGAAGATAGTTTCTTTTAGAGACAGAAGTCCCCACAAGGTGGAAATATATATAAACGCTGTAATAATGCGGTCTAATTACCGGTTTGTAGAGGATTTTGTTTCTTTTGGAAAGAAATACTCAGTTGACAAGATTGAGTTTAGCCCTGTGATTGGTCCACCAACCCCTGAGAATATTTTTAATCCCATAGATGAGGAGGCCCTGAAATTTTTAAAGGGAGCCTTTAGCGAAATTATAGAGTCAGGTCGGGAGGCAGGGATAGAAATATTTAGTCGACTTCCTTTTGATGATGACCTGATATGTGATAAAAATCCCAATGAGAATACCACGGGAGAGTTATTCTGCACTCTACCCTGGACCTTCATGTTTATTCTTGCCGGCGGCAAAGTTATTCCCCATGGATCTTGCAAGAAAGTCGTGGGGAATGTCACTCATCAGACTATTAGAGAAATATGGAATTCTCCTTCCATGATAGAGTACAGGGAGAAACTTATCGCCAATGATATCAGAGAGCTCTGCGGTGCCCGCCTTAACTGGATGGAGCTGATATAACTACTTGCATATCCTGCCTGTTGTAATATAATAAAGAGATTATAATTAACGATATAAGCATGAAAAGAATAACTGTAAAAACACTTCAAAATATGAAAGATTCAGGAGAGAAAATTGCGGCTCTCACCTGTTATTCCTATCAGCCGGCCAAAATAATGGACCAGGCTGGAATAGACTTGATTTTAGTAGGAGATTCGCTCGGGATGGCTGAGCTTGGTTATGAAACTACTCTACCAGTAAGTCTGGAAGATATTATTCATCACACTAAGGCAGTTAAGAGGGCCCGTCCAAGAGCTTTTATCGTTTCAGATATGCCTTTTATGTCCTACAATGTGACGCCTGCAGCAACACTGGAGGCGGCCGGAAGAATGATTAAAGAAGGCGGAGCCGATGCCGTTAAACTTGAAGGTGGAAAAATTTCCGCAGATTCTGCCAAACTCTTGGTAGATAATGGTATAGCCGTTATGGGTCATATTGGCCTAACTCCTCAATCTGTAAATAAATTTGGTGGCTACAGAGTTCAGGGTAGATCTGAAGAAGCGGCAGCAGAGCTTGCAGCTGCAGCGAAGATACTTGAGGCTTCTGGAGTTTTCTCCATAGTTCTTGAGGGGATACCCGCAAAGCTTGCAGAGGAAATCACTGGAAAACTTCTGATTCCAACTATTGGAATTGGTGCCGGCGCTGGATGCGACGGGCAGGTTCTTGTGGTTAATGACATGCTGGGAATGGATCCAGAATTCTCACCAAAATTCCTGCGTAGATATGAAAACCTGTATGAGAGAATGTTGGAGGCTTTCAAAGAGTTCTCCAAGGATGTAAAAAACTCTACTTATCCTTCGGCAGAAGAAGAGTACTGATGCAAGTCTTGAAGACTGTCAAGGAGGCCCGCCTTTTTCGCGAGTCTCTCAAAGAAGCACCGGGTTTTGTCCCTACTATGGGAGCCCTGCATTTTGCTCATGCAAGCCTGATGCGTTATGCCAAGGAAACTTCGCCCTACATCGTATCTATTTTTGTAAACCCCACGCAGTTTGGCCCGGGAGGTGATTATTCATCCTACCCGAGAACTTTAGAAGAGGATTTAGAAATCTGTCGAAGAGAGGGTGCACTGGCAGTATTTGCACCTCCAGTTGAAGAAATTTATCCTGAAGGGTTTTCTACGCAGGTTGTTCCGTCTGCTCTTACTGACACCATGTGCGGTCTTTCCCGGCCTGGTCATTTTAGCGGAGTTACCACTGTTTTAACTAAACTTTTTAATATTCTTCGGCCTTCAAAAGTATTTTTTGGAGAGAAGGATTACCAGCAGTGCAGGGTGGTAATGAAAATGATAGAGGATTTAAATCTTGAACAGGAAATGGTTATTTGTCCCACAGTCCGAGAAAAGGACGGTCTGGCAGTCTCTTCAAGAAACAGCTATTTGTCACAAGAAGAGCGGAGTCAGGCACCTGCGCTTTACGCTGCTCTAAAAAAAGCGGCCTCAATGATAGAGGCGGGTGAAGAAGATGTTCAGAAATTAGTTTCTGAAATTAAAAAAATAATAAATTTGGATATGCCGCTTGGGAAAATGGACTATGTCGGTATATATTCGCCGGATACCCTTCTTCCTTTAACCGAAATAAATGGAGAAGTGCTTCTGGCTGCGGCGGTCCATCTGGGCCAAGCTCGGCTGATTGATAATATTGTAATAAGGAAAGAGCAAATAAAATTATGAAAAATTCAATGACTGATGAAATAATCGCCTTAAAAAACAAGCATAAGGCAATTATTCTTGCACATAACTATCAGGTTCCCGAAGTACAGGATTTGGGAGATTTTTGTGGAGATTCGCTTGAGCTTGCCATCAAGGCCGCAGAGACAAGTGCAGAAGTGATAGTGTTTTGCGGGGTAGACTTTATGGCAGAGACTGCAAAATTACTTTCTCCTGATAAGAAAGTACTTCTTCCAGTTAGGGGGGCGACTTGCCCTATGAGCGAGATGATAACTCCGCCGGAACTTCTTGATTTTAAAAAGGACTATCCTGGAGCTGCAGTGGTTTCATACGCAAACACTACCGCCGACGTAAAGGCTGAGAGTGATATCTGTTGTACTTCGGCTAATGCTGTCCGGATAGTAAATTCCCTTAGTGAAGAAGAAATTATATTCACGCCAGACAGGAATTTGGCCCGTCATGTGGCTCTACAAACTTCTAAAAAAATCATTCCTTGGAATGGTTTCTGCCCCATACATGAAGCTATCACCGCTTCAGATCTTAAAGAAGCGAAAAAAAGATATCCTGGGGCTCTTGTAATGGTTCATCCCGAGTGTCGTCCTGAAGTACAGGATTTGGGTGATTTTGTAGTTTCAACAGGCCAGATGTTTGGTGTTGTTGAAAAATCTGATTCTAAGGGTTTTATTGTAGGGACTGAGAGCGGTATTATTTATTCCCTTTCAAAAAGATTTCCAACAAAAGAGTTTTTTCCCATAAAGGAATCTGTGGTTTGTCCCAATATGAAGAAAGTAAGACCTGAGAATGTTTTGGACTCCCTCCGGACTCTTTCTCCGGAAATAAATATCCCAGAAGAGGTTTCCCGCAAAGCTTCCCGAGCGCTCAGGCGTATGCTTGAGGTCGGATGAAAGAACCAGCACCAGTAAAAAGTGATTTGCTTATAATAGGGACCGGCATAGCCGGATTGGCCCTATCTCTTTATCTAGATTCTGATTTAAAGGTAAATATTATCACCAAATCTTCTGCGGAAGAATCTTCAAGTTTTCAGGCCCAAGGAGGAATAGCCTGCGTAACGGATGTGGAAGATTCCTTTGAGGAACATATCCAAGATACGCTTGATGCGGGCGACGGACTCTGTAATTTAAAATCGGTGGAGACTGTTATCAAGGCGGCACCTCAGGCCATAGAAGATATAGAAAAATGGGGAGTGGAATTTACCGGAGGGAATCTGAACCCTGAATTAGGTCGCGAGGGGGGTCATTCCAGAAGGAGAATTCTATATCGGGAGGACCGAACGGGTGCAGAACTTGAAACCAAACTTTTAGACAAGGTTCGCTCTAAACAAAAAATTTACGAAAACCATACCGCGGTAAATCTTATAATGAAAAAAGGGCGCTGCATAGGTGCCTATGTCTTGGATAATACAAGTCATGAAATAAAGAGTTTCTATGCCAAGGCTGTTATCCTGGCTACTGGAGGATGCGGTAAAGCATATCTATATACGACAAATCCACATGTTGCTACTGGAGATGGAGTCGCCATGGCCTATCGGGCAGGAGCAAGTATTGCCAATATGGAGTTTATACAGTTTCATCCGACTTCTCTTTTTTCTTCACAGGAAGAATCCTTTTTGATTACCGAAGCCATGAGAGGAGAGGGGGCTCTTCTAAAAAATTCCAAGGGAGAAGTTTTTATGAAAAGATATGATCCCAGAGAAAATCTTGCCCCAAGAGATATCGTGGCCCGAGCAATAGATAGCGAAATGAAGAGGGAGGGCGTAAAGCATCTTTACCTAGATATTCATTCGGTTCGAGAGCCAGATTTTATTAGAAAAAGATTTCCTTCAATTTATAAAAAACTAAAAGGTCTGGGGATAGATATCACCCAGGAAGATATCCCGGTAGTTCCTTCGGCTCATTATTGTTGTGGGGGCGTGGATACGGATAGTAACGGCCTTACAGATATAGAGGGGCTCTTTGCCGTGGGGGAGACGGCCCATACCGGACTTCACGGAGCCAATCGATTAGCTTCAAACTCACTTTTGGAGGCCCTGGTTTATGCCCGTCGTGCAGCAGAAAAAATACCGGCCTATATATCCAATCTTAAAGAGGCTACCCCCCAGCCTTGGACCTATACGGGGAACCGTCTGCCTGAGGAGAAAATTTTTATAGAACATAACTGGGAATCGGTCCGTAGAATAATGTGGAACTATGTAGGGATAGTTAGATCCAACTATCGATTGAAAGAGGCGGAAAAGCGCTTGGAATTGATAGCAAATGATGTGAATTATCATTATTGGAATTATCTAATTACGCCAGGACTGGTGGAATTAAGAAATCTGGTGGACGTGGCCCGGATAATAGTAAAAAGCGCCTCTATGAGAAAAGAGAGTCGGGGGCTTAACTATAATGTGGATCATCCGGAAAAAAGAGAAGAGTGCCGTAAAAACACCTACATCAGAAAATGAGAAAATTTATTGAGGTCCGGGGGGCCGCTGAGCACAATCTAAAAGATATCAATCTGGATATTCCCCTAAATAAATTTATCGTAGTATCCGGAGTCTCTGGTTCTGGAAAATCCTCCCTTGCCTTTGATACTCTCTATGCGGAAGGCCAGAGAAGATATATGGAGTCCTTGTCTTCTTATGCTAGGCAGTTTTTAGGTCAGATGAAGAAACCTGCCGTAGAATCTATTACTGGTATACCGCCAGCAGTAGCCATAAAGCAGAAAGGGCCCGGCTACAACCCCCGTTCTACCGTAGGTACTCTAACAGAAATAAATGATTTTCTACGTCTCCTATATGCCCGAGTGGGAATTCCCCACTGCCCCAAGTGTGGCCGTCAGATAAAATCCAGCTCCACTGGTGAAATAATTAATTCTCTACTGAAAAACTTTAAGGGAATGAGTGTTTCTATCAATGCACCCCTGGTGAAAGAAAGAAAAGGAGCCTATCGCGAATTATTAGAGCGCTTAAGAGGAGAGGGTTTTATCAGTGTTATGATTGATGGAAAACTTTACTCTCTTGAAGAGGAAATCCAACTGGATGCTAAAAAAAGTCACACAATCAGTGTCGCAGTAGACAAATTAAAGGTTGAAGATAACCCAGATGATTTAGAGAGACTGACAGATTCTGTAGAAATAGGCCTCAAGCGCTCCGGCGGTGTTATAGAAATTCTTCCTGAAAAGGGTGAAACGGTGGTATATTCTACCCATTATTCATGTCCTAATTGTGATATCAGTCTAGGAGAGCTAGAACCCAGAAGTTTTTCTTTCAATTCACCTTTTGGTGCCTGCCCACTATGCTCGGGTCTTGGGATAAGTCTTGATATAGACGAAGATCTTGTGATTCCAGATTCTTCGTTAACCATAAATGAAGGTGCAATAGAGCCTTGGAGTTATCCTATTACCAATCTTCAGGAACGCTGGAAAAACTCTGCAAGAAAATACCGGATGCAGCATATAATTACACTCGCGGAGGAGGTGGGTTTTGATTTGGATACACCCTTTAAAAAACTTCCTTTAAAGGCTCGCAAAATGCTTGTTTACGGTAGTGAAAAAGAATATGACTTCACACTTAAAAAGGCAGGAAGGGTTTATAAAAAGCGGGCCTATTTTGAGGGAGTTATTCCCGAACTAAAACGAAGGCACCTGCAGACAGACTCTGATTTTGTAAGAGAAAAAATCCAGTCTGACTATATGAGGGAAAAACCCTGCTCCGCCTGTGGTGGACGACGGTTGAAGCCTGAGACGCTGGCAGTAACTTTGGGCAAGAAAAACATAGCAGAACTTTCTGAAATGTCAGCTGGTCCCTTAAAGGAATTTCTTAAAAACTTGAAGTTCACTGAGTTTGAGCAGGAAGTTTCCAAGAGGATAATGAGGGAGTTAGATGAGCGCTTAGGGTTTTTAATAGATGTTGGGGTAGATTACATATCCTTAGATAGAAGTGCTGTCACTCTTTCCTCTGGAGAGTCCGAAAGAATTCGTCTGGCAACCCAAATTGGCTCTTCACTGGTGGGGGTGGCCTATATTTTAGATGAGCCCACAGTTGGTCTTCATGCACGGGATACAGAGCGTCTTTTAAAATCCCTCCGCTCCCTTCAGAAACTGGGAAACACCTTGATAGCAGTTGAGCACGATCCAGCTACTATAGATGAGGCAGATTTTGTAATAGACTTGGGTCCCGGAGCCGGTAGCCAAGGCGGCGAAATTGTCTATATCGGCCCCTCTAATAAATTTTCAGCTTGCAAAAAATCCTTAACTGCGGGTTATCATTCAGGTAGGCTTAAGGTCCCCTATCCTAAAAAATTTAGGCAAGCTTCAAAGAAAAAAATTAAGCTTACTGGTTGCTCGCAGTTTAATCTTAAAAACATTAGTGTGGAATTTCCTCTGGGACTTATAAGTTGCGTCACGGGAGTATCTGGCTCCGGAAAGAGTACGCTTGTTGAAGATATACTCTTTAAAGCTCTTTGGAAAAAACTCAATCCTCGCTCGGAAGTATATCCAGGGAAATTCAAAAAAATAAGTGGTTATGAAGATATTGGACGGGTAATCAACATTGATCAGACCCCCATTGGTAGGACCCCTCGTTCTAACCCTGCTACCTACACTGGGGTGTTTACCCCTTTAAGGGATCTTTTTGCATCACTTCCTTTGAGTAGGGCCAGAGGTTATAGTGCTGGTCGATTTTCATTTAATGTGAAAGAGGGGACCTGTCAGAGATGTTCGGGTCAGGGCCTGGTAAAACTTGAGATGCATTTTTTACCAGATATTTATGTTACCTGTGATGTTTGTAATGGTAAAAAATATACAGAAGCGACCCTGGATATAAAGTACCGCGGTAAGAGCATTTATGATGTTTTGGAAATGACAGTAGATGAGGCGGCAGAGTTTTTTAGTAAAATACCAAAAATAATTCGCCCTCTAAATACTATGAAGAGCGTAGGCCTAGGATACTTGAAACTTGGTCAGCCCTCCACTACTCTTTCGGGTGGCGAGGCCCAGAGAATAAAGCTTGCCCGGGAACTTGCTAAATTAAACCAAGGAAATACTCTTTATATTTTAGATGAGCCAACTACCGGCCTTCATTCCCACGATATAGTTTATCTATTGAAGGTTCTGCATCAGCTTGCCGATAAGGGAAATACAATAGTTGTGATTGAACATAATCTTGATGTAATTAAGAATGCAGACTGGATAGTAGATTTGGGTCCAGAAGGCGGCCCTGAAGGTGGCAATCTTCTTGTTTGCGGGAAGCCCTCAAACTTGATAAAATCTCAAGTTGGCTATACTGGAAAATTTCTAAAAGAATATCTTGAAAATGAGAAAAAAATCACTACTAATTAAAGGCTTACGGCAGGCCCTGCTTGCTACCCTATTTTTCAGCATTTTTTCCCCGCTTATTTTTGCTGGGGATGGAGGTGCCACGGAGCTGTACCAGTTTCCCCTTAGCCTCTTTAGGGATAGAACCTATCCTCTTGCCGTAAATCCTCTGAACGACTATATAGAGAGATATCCAGAAGGGGTGGATATATTAAGAGTAAGATTTCTTAAAGGTAAAGCTCTCATTGAATGTTCTGCCTACCAGAAAGCATACGAAGAACTCCAGTCTATCGCCGCCGATTATCCAAATAGCCCAGAAGCAGAGGAGTCTATTTTACTATCTGCCGATGCTCTCTTTTATTCAGCAAAATACCCTGAGGCCGTGGGGGCTTATAATGATTTTATTGACTCCTTTCCTGAAACAGACTACCGAGATGAGGCCCTGTTTTTTCTGGGGGAAAGTTATTTTTATATGGAGGATTATAACCAGGCTTCCGCCGCCTACAGTCGACTTTCAGAGGAATATCCTGATAGTTATTACAATTCTTATGCCCTTCTTGCCTGCGGGCTTTCGCTTTACAGAGAGGGGATTTATGATAGGGCTATTGAGGTTTTCGCTAAACTTTCTTCCTTAAAAAATCTTCCTGAAGAAGTTGAGTCTGATGCTCTTTATTATTCTGCTCTTACTCTTATTGGAGCCGGAAGAATGGCTGAGGCTCGGGAAAGGCTTGAAGTTCTACTGTCTGACTCTAAGGGCCGGCATTATTATCCCGCTTTAATAGCAAAAGCTGGAAGTTTTACTGGAGAGGAATTATACGAAAAGGCTCGTGAGGTGCTTAAATCAATTATTTCTGATTCTTCGGCTCCAGAAAATATGATTGCAGATGCCTCTTATCAGATAGGTGAAACTTATTATAGTGAAAAAAGATATGCTCTGGCTCTTCGGGCTTGGGAGGGATTTATAAGTGATTATCCAGATTCTAAGCTTATTGAAGATGCTAAGTTTTCTTCTGCTTGGTCCCTTCTTGAGCTAGAGGAGTACCTGCAATCTGCCAGGCGGTTCAGTGCCTTTATTCAGGAGTATCCGCATTCTGAGCTTGCAGCTGCGGCTCAGTTTCTTCTTTCCCATGCTTATTATTATTCCGGCGAATATGAAAGATCTGCCTCCGAGTATGAGAGGGTTCGTATATTCTATCCAAAGAGCGAATATGCCCCCAGGTCTCTATATTGGGAGGGACTTTCCTATTTTAGAAATGGGAATTATGAAAAAACAATTGAGCAAATGAAGAAATTCACTCAAGCCTACACCGGCCACATTCTGGAACCCAGAGTGCTCTATCATGAGGCAAGAAGCTGGTTTGAGCTTACTGATTATGCTACTGCCCGGAATTCTTATCGGGAGCTAGCCAGAAAATTTCCCAACACCACCGAGGCGGCCCAGGCCCTTTTGGGGGTTGCCGATACTTATTACGAAGAAGCAGATTATTCTCGCTCCTTTGAAGAGTACCGCCGAGCCGCGGAGACTTCTGGTGATAGGGAAGTTGTCCAACGTGCTCGCCTAGGTCAGGGTAATAGCCTGATTCGTCAGCGCAAATATAAGGAAGCCGTGGAAATATACTCAAAACTTGAGCCAACTGCAGAAGTAAATTTTCAGATAGGATATGCTTATTACCGGGCAACAGATCACAAGAATGCCCGAAGGATAATGCGGGCACTTCAGCTGGAATATCCAGATTCCGAGCTTGTAGAAGAAGCTCTTTTTTACGAGGCCTGGAGCAGTTTTCGTTTAGGTGATTTCAACGATGCTCGCGAGAAATTCCAAATCTATTTTGAGCATTATCCCTTAAGTCCCAATGCCCCAGATGCTCTTCTTAGGATTGGAGATGCTCACTATAATCAGGCTCGCTATGAGGAAGCAGTATCAAGTTATAGAAATGTAATAAGAGATTATCCTCAGACATCTGCCGCAGAATATGCCCTTTATAATATTGGATGGACCCATCAGACAGCTGGCGATGAGGATTTAGCCTTGGAAACCTATACGGAGCTTCTTGAGCGATATCCAGAATCAGCCTTGAGGGAAGAAGTTTATTATCGTATCGGTGGATTTTATTTTCAGCGCCAAGATTACGACAGGGCTGCAGAAGCCTATGAGGCACTTTACGATGCCTCGAAAAAAGAATCTTCTTTAAAAGATGCTCTTTACTGGAGAGCCTGGAGCTTACTTAAGGGAGATAAACCTTCTGAGGCTCTGAAAGTTTTTATGAAAATTACAGAGGACTATCCAGACTACGAGCTTATAGATGAGGTTTATTTTAGAATGGCTGGAATCTATCTTGATATGAGAAGAAGCGCTGACGCACTTAAGTACTATAAAAAAGTCATCAGTGACCATCCTGCCTCTGCTTTTGCTTCGGATTCGCTTTACCGTATGAGTCGCGCCCATATCGAATCTGGAGAAGAAGATGAAGCTTCCAAAATACTGGAGATGATAAAAGAGGATCATCCAGAATCTGAGGCGGCCGCGAATGTTCTTTTTGATGAAGCAGTTATTCTTCAGCGTGAAGGCGAGCATAGTGCTGCACTTGAACTTTTTGAGAGGGTGGCATCAATATCTGCTTCTTCTGTCGCTGCCGAAGCCAGAAAAAGAATCGGAGATATTTATTTCTCCGCCAAGGATTATTCTCGGGCGGCGACTGAATATCTGAAACTACCTTTAAATTACTCCCGTTTTACGGATCTGGCGGCGGAGGCTCGTTATATGGCTGCCAGAAGCATGCATCTTGCAGGCGATATGGAGAGTGCCACTATAAACTATAAGCGGGTAATTTCAGATTATCCGGACAGCCTCTGGGAGAAGAGGGCCCAGAGCATGCTTTTAGAAATTCAAGAGTAATGCCTAGGTTTTTATATTTAAATTTACTTATTCTTGTCGGATTTTTTTTGTCTTTTTTCCCAGCCTCTGCCGCCCAGGAAATTGATCTTGGAGAAGTATTTATTTGGGGGGACGACCGTTCGGTTATACCAGGCCTTGCCGAAAGGCTTTTTTTTATTTATCCCTCCCTTGATAAGGATGCTTTTCTTGATCCAGCAAGAAGGAGAAAATATGAAAGAAGTCGGCCCCTAAAGCGGATTTATCCTAAATGCCCATCCTTAAGTCTTTTAGCCGGTTTTGATTCCAGTTCTGGCTACCAATTAAGATTATCTGGTTGCACCTGCCCTTGCGAAGATTCTTATCTAGGGGGATTTATTTCATCTGAAAGAGAATCTTCAGATTTATCCAATGATAAATTTAATGATTTAAGTCTAAGAATAGATGGACGGCGCCGTCTGGGTGATTTTCAATTTGCCCTTGGTGGTAGGGGGGATTTCACGGGATATGATAAAAAAAGAAAAATCTGGGAGGGAAGCGGGGGAGTTGTCTATGAACCTGGTTTTATGACCGCGTATTTTTCAATGAAACTTGCCGGTGCTTCGGAAGAAAAATCAGCAGTTTCGGGGGACTTTTCATTTAAAGCATCAAAGCGGTTTTTTTATTATCACAATCTTTCACTTAATTTTGATGGGTATTTACTCTCTATTGACAGCAAGTCAAGAGAGGCTCTTTCTACATTTATTAGCTACACCAATAATATGTATAGCAACATTTTCTTTTCGGCTGGACTTGGCCGGGGTCTGTCGAAAAACTTGGAGTGGGAAACCGCTCTGTCAGGAAAGTTTTTCGGTGCCGGACTTGTCCTTGAAGCCGGTAGGAAGACGCGGGAGAAAGATTTTTACAATCTCTATGCCTCCATTCCCTTTCTTGTACCGGATGCACTCTACCCACTTGAAGAAGTTTTTTATTCAGAAGGTCGGATTAGCTATGAGATTTTAAAGACCGCTTTTTCTTGTGGTCTCCGCTATGAAGAGGTTGAGGATAGGACTATTCTGGTAAAATCTCTGAATACTGCAAGTCTGGCCAGTCTTGCCGGCAGGACTAGGACATCCAATATTCTTTTGGCTGCAGAAAGAGAAAATTTGTCTATGAGGGCGTCAATTCCAATCAAATCAAGGGATTTACCCGAAGAAGTTTTCACTGTGGAAGCCACTTATGAAACTCCGCCAGGAAAATTAAGGGCCGACCTGTCTGCTCGCTATGAAGATTTGAGGTATTTATGGCTGAACTCTTCGGGGACTTTAACTGACAAGGCGCCTTCCTATCTGGGCTTAAATGGGGGCTTGACCTATTTAATGTCGGATTCCTTAACGGTAAGAGGGGGAGTAAAAAACTTTCTCTCTTCGGAAATAATTAAGTCTGGTTATCTAAGCCAGAAAAACCCCAGATATTTTTTGAGTTTTGAATATGTGTTTTAAAGGGCAGTAGGAATAAAAATTGTTTTATAAAATAAGAAGGAGAATGAAAGAGCTATGATTGAAATTTTTCTAAAGGGCGGTTTTATGATGTGGCCGCTTCTGATAGCCTCGATTATGGTGGTTGCGATAATAATAGACAGGTTCTTGTATTTTCGTGCGGCCGAAGTGGATGAGAGAAAGTTTTTTATAGGAGTGAAAGACAAGCTCCGGTCTCAAGGGCCAGATGCAGCGATTGCTTACACCGAAGAAGTGGGAGGCCCCATAGCCGCCATTATGAAGGCGGGATTAAACCAGTTTGGCCAGGACCGAAGTAAAATAGAAGAGTTTTTTGAGAGAGAAGCCCTGATTGAATTTCCAAGAATGAAAAGGTTTTTGCCTGCCCTTCATACAATTGGAAATGTCGCAACTCTCATGGGCTTTACCGGTACAGTTCTGGGTATGATAAAGGCCTTTAATTCTATTGCCTTGGCTGGTACGACCTCACCTTCAATAGTTGCTGGCGGAATTGGCGAGGCTTTGATTACTACAGCCATGGGCCTTGTTGTGGCTCTTTTTGCAGTGGTGTTTTATCATTATTTCAATCAACGGGCAGAGAGAATTATTCTGGAAGCCGAAAAGGCCTCTTTGAACCTGCTTGACATAATGGAGGAAGAGCATGTTTCAACGCTTTAAAGATTCATCAAATAAGCTTGGGTTTTTCTCTACAACAGAACCCATGGCGGACGTGGTGTTTCTTCTTCTTATATTCTTTATGATAACCTCCTCTTTTGCCTTGGAGCCAGGTATATCGGTTGATCTTCCGCGGGCCCTAACGTCTGAAGAACAGCCCCGTCAGAGGATACTTATTACCATAACCAGGGACAGAACCATTCTTTTAAATGATGATATAGTGAGTTTTGATAATCTTGCCGGCCGCTTGGAGGCCCTTTTGGCTTCTTCCCGTGATTCGGTTTTAGTTGTCAGGGCCGACCGGGATGTGCCTCATGGATTTGTAGTAAGAGCTCTGGATATATCCCGGGAGGTGGGCGCCGGCCAGCTTGCTATAGCTACCGAGAGTCTCAGGTAGAAAGGGGATGAGTTTTAGAAAAAGCTTACTGATTTCAGTAGTTTTTCATCTTATGCTGCTTTTTCTAATCCCAGGTATTGGTTTACAGGATGATAGGCTGGACTGGGTGGAGGTTTCTTTGCTGACTTTTCCAGATTTAAAGGAGAGGCATCCCGATATGGTGCCTGGTGACCCTGAAACTGCTTTACCCTCTTTGCCTCCGCCTTCACCAGAGAAAACTCCGGCCCCGCTGGATCTTCCTGAAGTAAATACAGATTTAAGTACTGAAATTGTCGATGCGGCTCCACCAGATACCCAGATAGAACGAAGAAATATTTTCCCCATCCACCAGCCGGAAAAATCCCTGCCCGGCCGGCCAGATAGGAGGGGGATACTTGATGAACCAGGCGACGATCCCGGCGAAGTTATAACTGGGCCCGTTGCCCGTAGAAACATATTAAGAAAAGCGACCCCGATTTACCCTGCTTGGGCAGAGGAAACGGGGATTGAGGGAGAGGTGCGTCTCAGGTTTTGGGTGACTCCAGAGGGGACTGTCTCCAGAGTGGTACTGGAGAATACTTCTGGCTACCCAGATTTTGATTCTAGGGCCATGGAGGCTGTAAAAAAATATCTTTTCTCTCCCGTTTCTTCAGATGATGACCCCGAAGAACAATGGGGGCGGATAAAGGTAAAATATAGATTATGACTATTAAAAATTATGCAGAGGCAGCAGCGGAAATAGCCCAGAAGGCAGGTGACCTCCTCTTAAAAGAATTCGGCGGAGAAAGAGAAATCACTCACAAGGGAAAAATTGACCTTGTGACGGAGATGGATAAAAAGAGTGAAGATCTTATCTTGGACTATATAAATAAAAATTTTCCTGATGATAATGTGCTCTCAGAAGAAGATGGGGCCTCCGGAACTGGTGGGGGAAATCGCTGGATTGTGGATCCTCTTGATGGGACGACAAACTATGCTCATGGTTTTCCTTTTTTTGCTACTTCAATAGCAGTTGAATCACGGGATAAAGAGATTATTGCAGCAGCAGTTTGTGCTCCCTATATGAATGAGCTTTATACTGCCTCACTTGGTGGGGGTGCTTTTCTCAATGGCAAAGAAATCCGTGTTAGCGATATAGAAAAACTATCTCTTTCGGTATTAGCTACAGGATTTCCCTATGATGTGGATGAGGGCGCAAAAAATCTTGAGTATTTTGGCAGGTTTCTTTATAAGACCCAGGCGGTCCGTCGTCCTGGATCTGCTGCTCTTGACCTTTGTGCGGTCGCTGCTGGTAGGTTTGACGGTTTTTGGGAGTTTGGGCTCAAGCCTTGGGATACGGCTGCGGGTATGCTTCTTGTGCGGGAGGCAGGTGGACTTGTCACCCGTATTGACGGCTCGGACTACAATCCTTTTATGCAAGGAGTTCTAGCTGCAAATCCTTTCATACACGCTGAAATGATAGAGGTATTAAAAGATGAATGATTTAGAGATAATATATGATCTTCTTATAGTTGGTGCTGGGCCTGCAGGTTTAACTGCGGCTCTCTATGCTTCTAGGGGAGGCTTGAGTGTCCTTTTAGTTGAGAAGGCCTATCCTGGGGGTCAGCTCTGGCTTTCCGATAGTATTGAAAACTATCCTGGATTTGCTAAAGGGGTTCAGAGCAATTTGTTGGCCTCTGAAATGGAGGCCCAAGCCCGCCACTTTGGTGCAGAGTTCTTAACGGCTGAAGCTACTGCAATTAAGAAAAATAATTCAGTAATAGAGCTTGAGACAGATGGTGGCAGTCTAAAGGGAAGAAGCCTTATTATCGCTTCAGGTGCTCGCCAGAGGCAGCAGGGGGCAGAGGGAGAAAGAGAACTCACCGGTAAAGGAGTATCCTATTGCGCGGTTTGTGATGGCCCGCTTTTTAGGGACAAGAGAGTGGCAGTTATCGGTGGGGGTAATACCGCCTGTGAGGAAGCAGTTTTTCTTACAGCTTTTGCTTCAGAAGTATTTCTTATTCATAGAAGAGATCGACTTCGGGCAGTAAAGGCGCTCAGAGAAAGAGTGAAATCCGAGAGCAAAATTAAATTGATGCTAGATAAAAGAGTTAGCAAAATTAAGGGTACGGAAAAAGTAGAGCAAATTGTTTTTGATGATTCTAGCTCTTTGGATGTTGAGGGAGTTTTTATTTTTGTGGGTCTTGACCCCAATACTGACTTTGCCAAGGGGTTTACTCCAGATGAAAAGGGGTTTATAATTACAAATCCAGATATGGCTACGGAAGTTGCTGGAGTTTTTGCAGCTGGCGATTGCCGATACGGTTCCTTGAGGCAGGTTGTAACGGCCTGTAGTGAAGGCGCGATTGCCGCAGAGAATGCCAGGCACTATATAGAAAAAATGAAAGGTACAGCATATGATAGGTGAGGATAAACTAAAGAAACTTATAAGGAAGACAGACTCCAAAATAGTAATGGTTGTTATGGATGGAGTTGGAGATGTATCTGATGACAAGGGACTAACTCCCCTGGCTGAGGCCTTTACCCCTAATATGGATAAGCTTGCTTTAGAGTCAGAACTGGGTCTTACAGTTCCTGTGGATATTGGGATAACTCCCGGATCCGGACCTGCACACCTATCTCTCTTTGGATACGACCCGCTTGAACACGAAATAGGGCGTGGTGTTTTAGAAGCTTTGGGTATTGGCATTAATCTTTCTGGAAGGGATTTGGCTGCGCGGGCAAATTTTGCAACCCGGACTCCTCAAGGGATAATAAGCGACCGAAGAGCAGGAAGAATAAGTACAGAAGAAAATGAGCGTCTTTGTAAAATACTTAACGAAAAAATGCCTGTCTTGGATGGGGTGAGTGTGAAAATTTATCCCGGTAAAGAACACCGATTTGTTGTAATTTTTACTGGAGATGGATTAGAAGGCGGACTAAACGATGCTGATCCCCAGGAGGTAGGTAAACCTGAGAAATTCACAGAGCCAGAGACTCCTTCTGCGGAAAAATCAAGTCGCATAGTCAACCAGTTTATCAAGGAAGTTCAAAAGATTCTTAAGGATGAATTGCCCGCAAATACTTGTCTTGTGAGAGGGATAGGAAAATCCCCCGATATTAGCAGTATGGGGGATCTCTTTGGTTTAAAACCGCTTGCTATCGCCTCCTACCCCATGTATAAGGGACTTTCTAAACTTGTTGGGATGGACGTAAGCGAAGGCCTATCTAATCTTGAGGAACAGACTATTGAACTTAAGAAAAAATTTAATGACTATGACTTCTTTTATTACCATGTAAAAAAGACTGATTCTTTTGGAGAAGACGGCAACCGTCCGATGAAAATAAAGGTTATTGAAGAATTTGATGCTCTTATCCCGGATATACTTGCTTTGAAGCCGGATGTTCTCTGCATATCTGCGGACCATTCTACTCCGGCGGTTATGAAGGGTCATTCCTGGCATCCAAGTCCCGTACTTATTCACGGATCTTATATGAGGACTGGACAAGTTAAGGGTTTTAATGAGGAAGAGTGCCTTAAGGGTTCACTGGGCAGGTTTTACGCGAAAGACCTGATGCAGCTACTCTTGTCTCACGCTGGTAAACTTGATAAATATGGGGCATAGGTTTCTTGATAGAAAATTGGCTTTCTGTTAGGATTAACGAAAGAAAGGTATAACAAATGAAACTCAGATATCTCATGGCAGTATCCATAGCGGGCTTGTTTTTTTTCGCTGGCTGTGCAGAAAAAGAAGAGGCCGTGGCTTTTGTCGGACGTCGTCGGATAACAATCAGTGATTTTAAAGAACGACTCGAGGACCTACCTCCCTATTACAGGGGATTTGTTTCTACCGAAGGCGGTAAAAAACAATATCTATCTGGCGTAATAAAAGAAGAGATGCTTCTCCAAAAAGCCCAGGACAAAAATATTCATAAAATTCCTGAAATCGCTAGAAGACTTGAAGAGGTCCGGCGGGAAGTTCTGCTTATAGCTGTTATCGGCTACCTGCAAAACGAGGTTGTTAAAGTCTCGGATCAGGATATTAGAGACTATTATGAATTAAACCTGGAAAACTTTTCAGATCCACTCCAATTAAAGGTTAGCCATATTCTCTTAAGTGATGAGGAGACCGCTACTAATATGCTAGCACAAATTCGTCGCGGAGTATCTTTTGAAAAACTTGCCCGAGAGAATTCTCTTGACACTTTTACCGCGGTAAATGGCGGAGATATGGGCTTTATAGAGAGAGGAGATATGCCTGAGGAATTTGAAGAGGCTGCTTTTTCTATAGAGAGAGTTGGAGGCATATCTGAAATCATAAGAACTTCTTATGGCTACCATTTTATTAAACTGACTGGGCGCAAGCGCGGCCGGGCTGAAAACCTGGAAGAGGCATCAGAGAAAATCCGTCATAGGATAGAACAGGAGAAATTCAACGAGCTTCTTGAGCGCTATAACCGTGAGTACAATGTCAGAATAAATTATGATGTTCTTGATAAAATTGATTTGGGAACTGCTGGCTACGAATTCCCAGAGATGGATGATTAAGGAATAATAAATGAAAAACCATGTATTAAAAATATTTACTGTTGCGGCTATTGTTTTTGCGGTCACTTTTCAGAGTCAGGCAAGTCAGATAGTTGACAGAGTTATCGCCCGCGTGAATAAGGAAGTAATCCTTCTCTCCGAATATAATAAGAGAGTTGAGCCGGTGATAAACGAGTTCAACCGCCTTTATGAAGAGGCAGACAAAGAGGAGAAGCTTGAGGAATTAAAAACTGAGCTTCTCAATCAAATGATTGATGAAAAACTTCTTATGCAGAAAGCAGATGAGGAGAAAATTGAAGCCGCCTCTGAGGAAGTAAATCAGGGAGTTTCCGAGATAAGAAACAGGTTTGATACCGAGGCAGATTTTCAGAATGAGATTACTGGCCAGGGCTATACCCGCGAAGAGTTCAGGAAAAGCATAGAGGACCAAATAAGGGTTATCAAGCTTATCAATGACTTTGTTCGCGACAAGATAGGACCTCCCACAGAAGAGGAAGCCCGGGCCTATTATGAGGAAAATAAAGAAGAAATGGTAACTCCTGAGCGAGTATCCGCAAGACATATTCTTGTCAGAATAGATGGTGATGTCCCTCAAACAACTGCTAGAAAAGAAATAGATGAAGTTTACGCTAAGGTAAAGGCCAAGCCAGAACTTTTCAATCAGTATGCCGAAGAGCACTCAGACTGTCCATCTGGCGCTTTGGGAGGTGACCTAGGATATTTTGCCCGCGGAGAAATGGTAGGAGAGTTTGACGAGATTGCTTTCAATATGAATGTGGGAGATATTAGCGAACCCTTTCTAACTCGTTTTGGTTATCATATTGTCAAGGTTACCGGAAAGCAGGGAAGCGAGAACAAGACCTATGCTGAGGTTAAAGATCGTCTTAAAAACCTGCTCTATCAAATCAGGATGGAAGAGGCCTATGAGAAGTTTCTGACTGGCCTCAGAGAAGAAGCCGATATAAAAAGGAGTCCCCTGTAAAATGAAAAACATTCTAGAAAAATACAATTATCCAGAAGACGAAATTGCTCCTCTTATAGACCGCTATCGTAGAGGTGAGTTTCAGCCATCAGATAATGTTTTAAAAGCAAAAGTAGAGGCACCAGCAGACGATGCTTTTGGGAGCCTGCCCCCGGAGGGTAGCCCTGAAAGAGCCCGGCTTTACTCCATAGGGATGGAGGCAATTGAGAAAGGTCAGCTGGCCCTAGTAATTCTTAACGGTGGGATGGCGACCCGTTTTGGAGGACTTGTAAAAGGAATCGTAGAAGTTTTTGACGGGATGAGTTTTCTGGAGTTAAAAATCCGGACGGCCATGAGAATTTCCGACAAAATAAGTTTTTACATAATGAATTCCTTTTCTACAGAAGAGGGTACTAAAAAACACTTTGAGGAAAAGAATTATTTTGGAATTCCTGAAAGAATAAAAATGTTCAACCAGTTTATTGCACCAAGGATAAACGAGAAAGGCGAATTTTTCAGACAGGGCGATCCAACCAAGGGTTATTATGGCCCCGGTCATGGGGATTTTCCCTATGCTTTCAAGGAAAGTGGCGAACTAAAGAATTTTGAAGATGCGGGTGGTAAATATATTTTCTTCTCTAATGTTGATAATCTTGGGGCCCTGCCCATTCCAGAAATACTGGGTTATCACATAGAGTCAGGTGCTGAATTAACTGCTGAAGAAGCAGAAAAAGCTCCAGGAGACGAAGGCGGTGCTCCGGCTCTGGTGGATGGTCGCCTTCAGCTGGTAGAGGGTTTTGCTTTTCCGGAAGGCTTTGACACGTCGAAAATACCAGTCTTTAACTGTAATTCCTACTGGGTAAATTCTGAAGCGCTAAGGAAAAATTTTGATTTACCCTGGTATATAGTTGAAAAAGAGGCGGATTCAGAAAAAGTAATCCAGTTTGAGCATATTGCAGGTGATTTAACAATCTTTTTAGAATCTGCCTTTCTTAGGGTTTCTCGGGACGAGCGTTTCTTTCCCGTCAAGCGTCCAGAGGACCTGGAAAATAGCAGAGAAGCCTTAAGAAAACTTACCGGATACTAAGTCTGGCCCTTACTTGAAAAGAGTCGTCATATCCATGGGAGATCCCAGGGGGATCGGCCCTGAGATCATATACAAATCACTCTCTGAATTGCCTGATGAAAACATAGAAATTTCTATAGTAGGAGACGAGAAGCTTCTTAAGGCGGAAGCAGATCGCCAAGACTTTAACAGCTCCCAAGTGAAATTATATGATCCTGGTAGTGGGGATGGTCCGGGTGAGGCCTCAATTAGATATATTGATCAAGCCCTCCAACTTATTGAAAACTATCCCGGTTCGACTTTCCTTACAGCTCCTGTTGAAAAAAAAGCCGTGGCAGAATACATTCCAAATTTCACTGGTCACACAGGCTATCTCGCAGAAAAAGCTCAGAATGCCTTTACCGTAATGAGCTTTATAAGTCCAAAAATGAAGATGTCTCTTTTAACTGAGCATCTTCCCTTGAAAGAAGTCCCCAAAACTATTGATAAGGATATGATTATCAATCATATCGATGTCGTAAGAAAAGATTTAAAAAAATATTTTAAGATATTTTCGCCAAGGTTTGTCCTGGCATCTTTGAATCCTCATGCAGGTGAATCGGGCCTTTTGGGATGGGAAGAGGAAGAAAATTTTATTCCGGCCGTAAAAGACTTGAAGAAAAATGGGGTAAATGTTGATGGACCTTTTTCGGCTGATTATGCCCTCCGGGCCGCCTTAGACGGAAAATATGATTTTATTCTGTCGCCCTATCATGACCAACTGCTTCCAGCATTTAAAGTTCTTTTGGCCCCTTCAGTAAATATGACCTTGGGGCTTGGTTATCCGAGAGTTTCTCCAGATCATGGGCCTGCTATTGACCTCAAAGAAGGGCCTGCCGATTATTCTTCAATGAAAGCAGCCCTAGAACTTGCAGTTCATCTTGCTGATGGCTAGAAAACTCGGTCAGCATTTTCTCATAAATCCCGATACCAGTCGAAGAATTGCTGATCTTCTTTCACTAGAGCCCAGCGAAAAGGTTTTGGAAATCGGCCCTGGTAGAGGTGCTTTAACGGACTTTCTTCTTGATGAAGATATTTATCTTACTGCAGTAGAATTGGATAAATATTTTGCAGATAAAATTCAGGAAAAATATGGGGATAAAGTTAGGGTAATAAATGAAGATTTTTTAAAAATCAATCTTGCAGATTTTTCACCAGAGAAAATTTGCGGAAATCTTCCCTATCAAATTACTGGGCCTATACTAGAGAAAGTACTTACAGATCCTTACCCTTGGACTAGGGCGGTTTTTATGATACCAGATGCAGTAGCCCGACGAGCAACAGCCGCTCCCGGTGATTCAGATTATTCAGCCATATCGGTAATGACTGGAGGTGGTTTTAGCGTAAATTATGCCTTCAGTGTTCCGCCAGAAGACTTTGATCCACCTCCAAAAATAGAATCTGGAGTAATAGTAGTGATAAGAGAGTCCGGCCCAGAGGATGAAAAATTTTATCATTTTACTCGGGCCGCTTTCTCGCGCAGAAGAAAAAAACTAAGGAATTCACTTTCCATATCGCTTGAGCTTTCTAAGGATGCGGTTGAGGCTGTTTTGAAAGACTGCTCTATCGACGGCAATCTCCGGCCTCAGGACCTATCTTTTAAGGAGTACAAAAGGCTCTTTACGGGGTTTGTCAAAAATAAGCTATTTTGATATAATTAATTTATTAAAACCTTTCCGGTTTAAGTTCCCTAAAGCGGAGTTCTCAAGGAGGAGTAAATGCAAGAACGAAGAAGCCAGAAGATTGTCAACAAAAATTTCCAACGCAGGATCCTTAAGATTATTGTTATTAGTATTATAGCCTCAACTTTAGTCTCTCTTGCCTTATTTTATATCGCACTGAGGGTTAAAACCCAGCAGGCCGCTTTTTCTGGCTACACAGCCGAGCGTCTGGCTGAGCTCTTTGCCTGGTTGAATGTTGCCCTACCCTTGATAAGTCTGCTCTTGATAGTACTTGCCGTTTTTATTGGAAGACATATCTCCTTTAAGGTTGCTGGCCCTCTCTATGCTCTTGAGAAACAGCTAGGAA
>JAAZFS010000177.1 GCA_012511615.1 Elusimicrobiota bacterium
AGATAACCCTATATCCTGAAGAATATTATGAAAACGGCTTAGAGATTGTGACTGCGATGACTCGGAGAAATGTGCCCGATGCGCTCAGTCCCAGAATTAAGTCTTTAAATTATTTGAATAATATTCTGGCTAAAATTGAAGCTAATCATGCTGGGGTCCTTGAGGCTCTTATGCTGAATAAAGACGGATATGTAGCTGAATGCACTGGAGATAATATTTTCATTAAGACCGAAGAGGGAATTATTCTTACTCCTCCACCTTATGTTGGAAGCCTCACGGGAATTACCCGCAGTGTTATAATACGTCTCTGTCGTGAAAATTCAATTGAAGTAAAGGAAATCCCCTTTACTCTCTTTGAAGTATATAATGCAAAAGAATGTTTTCTAACTGGGACTGCCGCCGAGGTGATACCGGTTATAAAGGTTGATGGCCGTGGGATTGGGGATGGTCGTCCAGGCGAAGTCACCAAAAAACTTATAGATAGTTTCAGAAAATTAACTTCTGTTGAAGGCAGAAAAATATAAATAGAAAAATGCTCTGTGATGCTTGCGGAAAAAATCAGGCCAACGTATTCATTAAGAAACTTGTGAATGGTCTTCTTAAGGAAGAAAGTCTTTGTTCATCCTGTGCTGCTGAAAAAGCCGGCTTTTCCATAGACTTGGGCGAACTTAAGGAAGGTTTGTTTTCAAATATCTCGGATATGATTGCCGGTTTCAGTGATATTTCAATACTTGATGAATCTGAAAAAATACCACCTTGCTCAGTATGCGGTTTGACCTATAGAGACTTTCAAAGCAAGGGCCGCCTTGGCTGTGGTGAATGTTATAATTCCTTTGAATCCAAGCTCACACCGCTTATGACACGACTTCAGGGCTCGGTTCAGCATGCGGGAAAGAGTCCACCAGGAATTAAAGAGGTAAATGAGAAGAAAAAACTTAAGAATGAACTCAAAATTGCCATAGAGAAAGAAGAGTATGAGCGAGCAGCAGTAATCCGGGACAGAATCAAGATTTTAGAGGGTAAGAATAATGAAGTTTAGTAATCTTGCATCTTCTCCTTCGGTAGGCTGGCTGGAGGCTCCTGGAAATAAGGAACCCTCTTACATATCAGCCCGGATACGGCTTGCAAGAAATCTGAGTGGTTTTCCTTTTCCTATGACCGCTAACGAAGAACAACTTAAGGAAGTAAGAAAGAAAGTTTTTTCTGCCGTTTCTGAAGTATCCTTGCTCAAAAAAGCTGAAAAAATAAAGCTAGAGGAATGCTCAGAACTTGATAAAAAATTTCTTATAGAGCGCCATTTAATTAGCTATCAGCATTCTGGGAAAAGCCGTATAGCAGGGCTTATATTTGATGAGAAAGAACAGGTAAGTATAATGGTTAATGAAGAGGACCATCTGAGGATTCAATTCATATCAGGCGGATTAGATCTCTTCGAGGCCTGGGATATAATAAATCGTCTGGATGATGAGCTCAGTAAAATACTTGAATTTGAGTATTCAGAGCGATGGGGCTATATGACATCCTGTCCTACAAATACCGGTACCGGAATGAGAGTTTCTTCTCAAATACATCTTCCGGCAATAGGCATGACGGGCGGTCTCTCCGGTACTATGGAAGATATCAATAAAATGGGCATGGTAGTAAGGGGTCTATACGGTGAGGGAACCCGGGTTATGGGGAATATTCTTCAGATATCAAACCAAGTAACCCTTGGAATATCGGAACGAAGAATCATTGATAGTCTTACAAGGTTGGCAAAGCAGGTAGCAGAAAGAGAGAAGAAGGCTGCGGCTATGATATTAGACAAGGATCCAGAGGGCATAAAAGACTCTGTATTCCGATCGCAGGGACTTCTTATTAATGCCTATAAAATTACTTTTGAAGAAGCGCTGGATCTTATGAGCAATCTGAGATTTGGGATATATACCAAGCTTCTCAAAAGCGACATAGATGTTTTAAATAATCTTATGATTAGAATACAGCCGGCTCACATCCAGCAGGCCGGAGGATCTAAACTGAATGATCTTGAGCTAGATGTTGCTCGGGCGCATCTGATTAAGAAGGATTTGAAAGTCAGCAATATATGATTTTATTTCACCAGTTATGGAGATTAGTATTGCTGCAACACTGAAGATTTAAGCAGGTCCGCTATTAGTGACCTGTTTTAAGTTAATCGGAATCAATTATAAACAGATAGAATTAGTAAATAATGACAAACAGTAAATATAAGGGAGAAAATAATGTTAAATAAATTTACCAAAAGAGCCCAGAGGTCGATAATGTCGGCCCAGGAAGAGGCCAAAAAAATGAGCCACGATTATGTGGGAACCGAGCAGTTACTGCTCGGCTTACTATCTCTTAATGAAGGAGTTGCCGCTGAGGCGCTCAGAATAATTGGGATAGATAGAGATAAATTGAGAAAACGTATACTTGATATTGTAGGAGAGGGAGATAATATTCTACTTACCGGGGAGCGTCCCATGACCCCTCGGGCCAAGAGGGTCCTTTCGCTTGCAGTTAAAGAAGCCCAAGAGCTGGGGCACAATTTTGTTGGTACTGAACATATCCTTCTTGGACTTATTATTGAAGAAGAGGGAATTGCCAATCAGGTTATGGAAGCCGCAGGAATTTCACAAAATAAGATAAGAAGTACGGTACTTAACCTGCTCGGAGAAGGAATTTTCGGCACAGGTGGCGGAGTTCCTGGAGCTGGTGCTGGTCGTCCTCGCAAGAGCTCAAAGACTCCTGCTCTCGACGCTTACGGAAGAGATTTAAATGCTCTAGCTTTGGAAGGAAAATTGGATCCCATTATCGGAAGAGACAAGGAAATTCAGAGAGTAATTCAGATACTTTCTAGAAGAACCAAAAACAATCCAGTACTTGTAGGTGACGCTGGAGTAGGTAAAACAGCTATTGCCGAGGGTCTTGCTCAAAAAATAGTAGAGAATGCGGTTCCGGAGATACTTATTGGAAAAAGAGTTGTTTCTCTGGATTTAGCGGCTATGATAGCAGGTACAAAATATAGAGGAGAGTTTGAGCAGCGACTAAAAAAGGCCATGTCCGAGATGAAGGCTTCTCAGGGTAAAATAATACTCTTTATTGATGAACTTCATACTGTAATCGGAGCTGGTGCTGCCGAGGGAGCAATGGATGCCTCCAATATACTTAAGCCAGCTCTTTCAAGAGGAGAGCTTCAGTGCGTCGGATCTACAACTTTTGACGAGTACAGAAAACACATAGAAAAAGATGCTGCCCTCAGCAGAAGATTTCAGCAGGTAGTGGTAGATCCGCCTTCGGTAGATGAAACCATTATGATTTTAAAAGGACTGAGGGACAGATATGAAGCTCATCATCAGGTGAATTTTACTGATGAGGCTCTTGAGGCAGCTGCCACTCTTTCTCAGCGCTTTATAACGGAAAGGTTTTTGCCAGATAAGGCAATCGATATAATTGATGAGGCAGGCTCGCGTGCTCGTCTTAAAGCTACTATGCTTCCTGATGATATAAAAAGTATCGAACAGGAGAAAGAAAATATAACTAAAGAGAAAAAATCCGCAATTGCTGCTCAAGAGTTTGAGAAGGCTGCTGATTTAAGAGATGAGGAGAAAAAGCTTGAAGAAAAAGCTAAAAAGGAGAAACTCCGCTGGGAGCAGAAAATAGAGAAGGGAGAAAATACAGTTGATACACCTGATATCGCTTATATTGTCTCAGAATGGACAGGAATCCCAGTAGAAAAACTCACGGAAAAAGAGTCAGAACGCCTGCTGAATATGGAGCAAGAGCTTCATAAAAGAATCGTTGGGCAAGAGGAGGCCGTCACAAGAATATCTCAGGCAATTCGTCGTTCCAGAACTGGATTGAAGGAGCCGAGAAAACCTATTGGTTCCTTTCTGTTTCTGGGGCCAACAGGGGTAGGAAAAACTGAACTTGCTCGGACTCTTGCCGAATATATGTTTGGCGATCGGGAGGCGATTATAAGAGTGGATATGAGTGAGTTTATGGAAAAGCACTCTGTTTCTAGATTAATTGGAGCTCCTCCGGGATATGTGGGCTACGAAGAAGGGGGAACTCTTACTGAGGCAGTAAGAAGAAAGCCTTATTCTATCGTACTCTTGGATGAAATAGAGAAGGCCCATCCAGAAGTTTATAATATTCTCTTACAGATATTTGATAACGGTCAGATTACCGATAATCTGGGACATAAAGTCGCCTTTCGAAATACCGTGGTGATAATGACCTCCAACCTGGGTGCCCGCGAGATTAAAACTAAAGGGCTAGGTTTTGAGCGGGGAGGCCAGATTGAACTTAACTACAGTCAGATAAAAGAGAAAGTCATGGAGGAAACAAAGAGAGCATTTAGTCCTGAGTTTATTAACAGGATTGATGAGTTGATAGTCTTCCATCCGCTTGCTGAAGAACATATTCTGGAAATAGTAGCCATAATGCTTGACGAACTCAGAGATAAGCTTTCCCACAATGATATAAAATTCAAGGCTTCTGAGGATGTAAAAGAATTTCTCGTTAAGGAAGGTTTTGACCCAGAGTATGGAGCCAGACCCCTGCAGAGGGCAATTCGCAAATTTCTTGAGGATCCTCTAGCAGAAAATATGCTAAGACAGGAGCTGAATCCGCCAGTAGAGATAGAAGCAGTTCTTAAAGATGACAAGATAGTGTTTAATAAAAAGTGATTGCTTCATAAGGGTATTTAAATCCCTTTAAAACATGTCCGCATAGGGGAAAGCAAATGCAGAAAAAAACAAAAATAATAGCAGCCGGAGTATTTCTTCTTCTGCTCTCATTATTTATTTCTGTATTTGCTTACTTAAACAGTAGAAAATTTACTGAGCATGCCCAGCTTTATATTACTGCCAGGCTTAGTCGTGAGACAGGGTATCCTATTAAAATTGACCGGATAAGCACAGATGTTTTTACAAATCTTGTTTTGCATGGAGTCCGCTTATACGACGACCACTACCAAGATAATTTAATAAGCATAGGGAAAATCCGTGTCAGATTCTCTCTTCTAAATATTGCTCGGAACATCAGAAGTCTGGATAAAATAATTAAAGAAATCTCTATATATGAACCTTCTTTAGTAATAAACGGTGGACCTGATAATTGGCAAATCCAAGGACTGGAAAGAACAAGATTTTCTTCAACAGGTGGACCTCCTCCACCCTGGAAACTGAATATTTTCAATGGAGATCTAAAGTTTTCTGGAGAAGAAAACCAGATAAATATTTCTGGATTGGACTTCCGTATCTCGCTGGCTAGCTACCCGGAGGCATCATTTCGTACATCATTTGCCCTAGAAAATTTTGCTAACGAAATAAGGATAGATGGAGATTATTATCTCGTCAGCAGAAACCTTTCTATGCGGATTCAAACCCCGCAAGCCTCGCTTAAAGAGACCTTGGTCCTAGCGGGCTATGCAGAAGAATTTCCTCTACTAAAAACTGGCCAATACGCAGCAGATTTGAAGGTCGAGCTGAATCTTGACCAGCTTGAGACCAAGGCTCCGTCAGCCTTAAAAACAAGCGGTAGCCTGACTTTAAGAAATGCTTCTTATGGTGAATTAATGGTAAATACGGTTAAACTTAGGATTTCTCCTAGGGCTGCCGACATCGAGGCTGGTCTTATGGAGTGGAAAGGAAGTAAGTTTAACTTTTCCGGTACTCTCTCAGAATATATGACAGCTCCTGCAGTCAATATTAGCCTATCGGGCTCTGCTGATG
>JAAZFS010000178.1 GCA_012511615.1 Elusimicrobiota bacterium
ATTCTCGGATGATAGAGGGTGATTATCCTAATTACTTGCAAGTTATTCCTGATAAACCAACAAAAACTATACTTGTTAATACAGAAGCCCTCTTGGGTGCAACAAGAAAAATGATGGCGGTCACCCCTGAAAAATTTGTTGCAGTTAAATATAAATTTCAGAATAACCAGGCAATTCTTAGCGTTGTTGCCCCAGATACTGGAAGTGGAACTAGTACACTTGACGTCGACTACAATGGGGAAGAAATTGAAATAGCCTTTAATCCGGATTTTTTAATAAACGCTCTTAAAGCAATTAAAAGCGAAAGAGTATCAATCGGACTAACAACTCCGATTAATCCCGGTAAAATAACACCGGAATCCGAAGATGAAAAATATATTGGGGTAATAATGCCGATGAGACCCTGATTTGAAACTTGAAAAATTATCTTTAATTAATTTTCGGAATTATAAAAATAGAGACTTTGAATTTGTAGACGGAGTAAACCTGATAACAGGTCCAAACGGTAGCGGGAAAACAAATCTGCTTGAGGCCCTATATTTTGCTTCAACTACCGCCTCGCAAAGAACATCCAACAAAAAGATCTTGATAAAAAATGGAGAGGAATCAAGCAGGGTAAAGGTTTTTCTTTTTGGAGAAGAGGGTAGATTTGATTTAGAATTAGTATCATCTCTCTCCGGTGGTACCCAGGCAAGAATAAATTCAAATAAAGTAAAAAACAGTGAAATCCTGAGTAGTTTTCCGGCAGTAATTTTTTCTCCGGAAGATATTGAAGTGATAAAAGGTTCCCGCTCAGGAATAAGAAGGATGGTCAATATAAATATCTGTCAGATAAATTCCAGATATATTGACCTTTTGCTGAAATATAGAAAAATACTTAGGGAACGTAATGCTCTTTTAAAAGCTAGGACCGATAGAGGGACACTTGGAGTATGGACGACTTTACTCAGAGAATCTTCTGAAGAAATTGACAGGGAGCGTCAGATATTTATAAATAAGATAAATAAATCAGCTGAGGATTTGTCACCAGAATTCGGTTTGAATGAGTTTGTAAATGTGAATTACCGTAGCTCCAATTATACAGACAATGCAGGTTTTCGAGATGAAGAATTGGGCTATACTAGTTGGGGTGCTCACCGGGCTGGTTTTTATTTTCAGCTAGGGAGCCGGGATTTAAAAGATGAAGGCTCCAGAGGAGAAGCCAGGATATCGGCCCTGATATATAGGTTTGCCTTCCGCCAGATGTTGGAGGAAGAGACGGGTAAGTCCCCATTAATTCTTATGGACGACGTTTTTAGTGAATTAGATTCTGTAAAAAGAAGACTAATTTCGGAAAAATTAAAAAATGATCAGGTAATTTTCACAGCTACTGAAAAACCTGAAGAGTTGGAAAAGGCGGATAATGTCATCGCGCTTTGATTGGAAGACTTCTGACAATATAATTGATAATATTCTTAGGAAAATTCAACCCAATTTTAAGGATACTATCGAAGAGGCTTGGAAGTC
>JAAZFS010000179.1 GCA_012511615.1 Elusimicrobiota bacterium
CTTGATGGAGACTATGTAACTTCAAGGCATATATGGGACCGTCTCCAGAGAGAAAAACAGAGAGACGTGAGCATTCAGGTAGAGAGAACCGACACTTCCGATAGTTTTACTGTAAAAGGCCGTGGAGAGCTCCATCTGGCTGTACTGATTGAAAATATGAGAAGAGAAGGCTATGAACTTCAACTTTCTAAGCCCCGTGTTCTTTTTAGAGAAATAGACGGCGTAATCTCCGAGCCCATAGAACACCTAGTAATAGATGTTAATAAGGATTATACCGGTTGTGTGATGGATAAAATAGGTCAGAGAAAAGGCGAACTTATAAATATGATTGCTGATTCTGACGGTTATACCCGGCTGGAATTTCACATTCCTGCAAGAGGGCTTCTGGGATATAGAAATGAGTTTATCACAGATACCCACGGTACCGGGATAATGCATCATTCTTTTTCTGGCTATTGCCCAGTTAAAGAAGATATGCCCACAAGAAACAAGGGGGCTCTTATATCAATGTGCGATGGTCTTACTACTGGATATGCAATTTTTAATATGCAGGCCCGAGGTGTGTTTTTTGTTGGACCAGGAGAAAAAGTCTATACAGGTATGATAGTAGGAGCCAACAACAAGGAAAAAGATCTTGAACTAAATTTATGCCGGACCAAGAAACATTCAAATATTAGAGCTGCCGGTAGCGATGAGGCAATCAAGCTAACGCCCCCAATAATACCTACGATAGAGTTGGGTCTTGAATATATAAGTGATGATGAACTTATGGAAGTTACTCCCAACCATATTCGCTTTAGAAAAAGACTTCTTGATGCCAATCAGAGAAAATCCGCCCTTAAGTCCCAAAAAAAATATTAAATCTAGTTAAATTTTTTAGATACCGCTTCTTATCTCTACAATATCCCCATCACTTATTACAAAATCTTTTTCAACAAGTTTGGCCAGACCCTTCGATTTAGCATCGTTCATACTGTGGCATTCTAAATAATCTTCAAAAGCTACTACATCTGCTCTCACAAAGCCTTTCTCAAAATCGCTATGAATCTTTCCAGCACATTCCACAGCAGTTGCGCCTTGTTTCATATCCCAGGCGTGGATTTCTCTGGGGCCAGCTGTATAGAAAAATATTATCTTTGCTACCTCTATGGCACGCTTTAAAAATTCCTGAATGGGTGTATCTTTATCCACCTTGACGACCGGTTTCATCGTAAGCATGCCCAAGGCTCTAAGCTTATCTCTTTCAGCCTCTGTCCATTCTTTCTCTGATAGAGGAGTTTCCTCCTCTAAGACAGAAATAACTTTTTCCATAAGAACTTTCTCTAGTTCCTCCTCGGTGTTTTTTATCCTGGTTTCAGCTTTTTCAATATCAGGTATAAGAAGATCAAGGATGTTTTCTTTACTAGATGCCAGGATATCGGCATCAATTAATGAACCTCGAATAATTTCAAAATAAAAAGGAACGATTTTCTTGGAAGGTGTTCTTTCTAAGAGCTGTTCAAGCTTAACATCTTCATATTTTACTTTTCCTTCTTCATAATCGAGATCGTTTATACTTATCAGCATTTTATCTAACTCCGCTAATTATTAGTCCGACAATTTTCTATATTTTATTCTGGATGGATCCTTGCCCCCGCGTTTTTTGTAGGCTTCTTCATAGTCAGAGTATCCGCCTTCAAAATATGTAACCTGTGAATCTCCTTCAAAGGCCAGGATATGGGTTGCTACCCTGTCTAAGAACCATCTATCGTGTGAAATTATAACTGCGCATCCTGCAAAATCATATAAAGCCTCTTCAAGTGCCCGCAAGGTATTTACATCAATATCGTTAGTGGGCTCATCTAAGAGTATGACATTGGC
>JAAZFS010000021.1 GCA_012511615.1 Elusimicrobiota bacterium
ACAAAAATATCAATTTCTCCACCGGTATCTTCCCAAATTTCTTGAGCTGTGGTATTTTGGTGGACTTTTGCATTTGCAGAATTATTGAATTGCTGAAGTATTATTGCACCAGGCGTAGATTCTGCTAGTTCATCAGCCTTTTCTATTGCACCCTTCATACCTAAATCTCCATCAGTTAAAACAAGTTCCGCTCCGAATATTTTCAAAAGCTTCATTCTCTCTCCGCTCATGGTCTCGGGCATGGTCAGAATAAGCCTATAGTCTCTTACCGCGCAGATAAATGCTAGGGCAATTCCAGTGTTTCCACTTGTAGGCTCAATTATTACAGAATCTTTATTTATTAATCCTTTCTTTTCAGCCTCATCTATCATGGCAATTCCCAATCTATCTTTTACGCTGGATAGGGGATTGAAAGATTCTAATTTGACATATATCTCAGCCTTAAGTCCCTGAGCCATTTTGTTGATTTTTACCAGGGGGGTTTTTCCAATTGTTTCTGTTAAATCATTGTATATTTTATTCATTGTTCTACCTGTTTATTTATCTGGATTTTATGCTATCCAGTCCTGTTTTAATATCCCATAAGATATCTTCAATATCTTCTAAGCCTATAGATAGACGTATTAGATCCGGTGTTAAGCTTCCAGTAAGTTGCTGGTCTTCTGTCAGTTGGGAATGAGTAGTGCTTGCTGGATGCAGGGCCAATGATTTGGCATCTCCGACATTTGCTAGGTGTGAGAATAATTTAAGAGATTCAATAAATTTTCTTCCTGACTCTAGTCCGCCCTTTATCCCGAAAACCACCATGCCACCAAAACCTTTATCCAGATATTGACTGGCAACTTTGTAAGATGGATCATCAATAAGGCCAGGATACCTAACCCATTCTACCAAAGGATGGTCTTTAAGAAATTCAGCAACCTTTAAGGCATTTTCCGAATGTCTGGGCATTCTTAAGTGGAGGGTTTCTATTCCCTGTAGGAAAATCCAGGCATTGTCTGGAGTAATACAAGAACCAAGATTTCTTAAAGGGACATTTCTCAGTCTAAGTGCAAAGGCTATTTCTTTAAATTTTTCGGGAATATCGTAGGCCCATCTTAGACCCTGGTAGCTGGGATCGGGTTCTGTGTAAAGCGGAAACTTTTCACTCTTCCAATTAAAATTACCGGAGGCGGTTACGATTCCTCCAATTGCGGCACCATGTCCGCCCAGCCATTTTGTCAGAGAATTGATTACTATGTGAGCGCCGTGTTCGATAGTTCTAAGTAGGTAGGGGCTTGTAAAAGTTCCGTCCACCACTAAGGGTAGGCCGAACTGGTTTGCTATTTCTGCAACAGCTGAAATATCGGTAAAGTTTAAAGAAGGGTTTCCTATGGTTTCAATGAATATAAGTTTTGTCTTATCATTGATTGCTTTTCTAAAATTATCGGGATTGTCTGGATTTACAAATCTTACCTTGATTCCAAAATCTGGAAGAATCGTATCAAACATTGTATAGCTTCCACCATATAGGTTTGATGCCGATACAATTTCATCGCCTTTTCTTGCAATGTTAATTACTGTATTAAAAATAGCGGCCGTACCTGAGGCAAATGCCACCGAGGCAGCACCTCCCTCTAGAGAAGTTACTCTTTTTTCCAATATATCATGGGTTGGATTCATTATTCTGCTATAGAGATTGCCCTCTTCTTCCAGGGCAAAAAGTCTTGCTGCATGTTTTGTATCCTTAAAAAGATAGGAAGTGGTCCTGTATACGGGAACTCCCCTGGAT
>JAAZFS010000001.1 GCA_012511615.1 Elusimicrobiota bacterium
AGGAAAGGGCGACAAGAGAGGTCCCCACGCTCCCCATTGGACCAGGCCCCGGAAGGGAAAGAGCATCCACTCCAGGAAAGACCACTGTCCAACAGAGGGTTGTAGATAATAAAACAGGGAGGAACCAACCCTGTCCGTGCGGTTCAGGAAAAAAATACAAACACTGCTGCGGCTAAATATACCTCTATTAATCGCAGGCCTACTACACGCCTTCCTTTTTCCCAAGTTCAACTTGGGGTTTTTCGCTCCGGTATTTATGGTCCCAGCTCTTGTTTGGTTACTGAATCCTGAGAACCAAGCAGGCTACAAAAAAATCTTTGGGAATTTTTTTCTGGGTGGTTTTACATCCTACCTGATAATTCTCTATTGGATATATGGGGTTCTTTACTTAAACGGGGCCGGATTTTTCGGTGCTATGGCTGGCTATTTGGCCCTGGCCGCCTACCTGGCAATCTACTGGGGACTATTCGGAGTTTTACTACATTACATGCGTGCAGTTGGGACTCTGCCACTCATGTTTTTTATTCCGCTTCTCTGGACTGGTTTAGAACTTATTAAAACTTATCTTTTTACTGGCTTTCCCTGGCTTCTAACAGGATATTCTCTATGGTCCTATACTCCCTTGATACAGATTTCCTCGGTGACAGGTGTCTTGGGATTAAGTTTTCTTGTTTTATTCCTTAATGCCGGAGTCGCTCTCTTTATAAGGGAAAGGAAATTTTTTGCACTGGCCATCCCACTTCTTGCTACAACCATAGTCAGTATCTATGGATTTTATAAAATTTCAAATACAGATGAAGAGGGTGACTATAAGGCGGCGATTCTCCAGGGAAATATATCACAGTACCTTAAATGGGATTCAGAGCAGGAGGGGGAGACCTTAAGAATATATAGAGATCTTGCTATCCAAGCAGCGGAGGAAAAACCAGATTTAATAGTCCTACCCGAAACGGTCCTACCTTCAGCCCTTGAAGTAGATCCCTATACCACCTTTTATACCAGAAGAATAGCAGAAACTACTTCAGCACCCCTGATACTGGGAAGCGTTGAGCTAAGTAGGAGGAAATATTATAATAGTGCTTATTCAATTTCCCCTGATGGAGAAATATCTGTCCCCTACAGAAAAATTCATCTTGTGCCATTTGGTGAGTACATACCTTTCAGGAGTATTCTTTCAAATTTCATCGGTGTAATAAATGAAATAGGAGATTTTGACCCAGGTGAGGAGAGGATACTTTTGAATGCTAAAAACATGAAATTTGCAACTGCTATATGCTTTGAAAGTATTTTCGGTGGTGAGGTTAGTTGTTTCTTTAGAGAGGGAGCGGAAGTTTTTGTGAATATTACAAATGACGGTTGGTTTCTAGATACAGCAGGACCATATCAGCATTTTATTCACTCGATATTTAGATCGGTTGAAAACAGGACTTATAGTTTAAGAAGTGCCAATACTGGCATAAGTGCAATTATTGACCCAGCAGGGCGGATTCTTAATAAAACAAAACTACTTGAGGAAACCTACATAACAGGAAATTTCAGCCCCAGTAAAAAAAGAACTTTTTACAGCCGTTGTGGCGATTTGTTTGCCTATTTCTCCCTTAGCGGGGCTTTGGCTATGATTATATGGAGGATATTATGTATCAAGAACATAAAGAAAAACTAGAAGAACTCTCGGTAAAATCTGAACAGATAAGGGGGTTTCTTTGACGCTGAAGAACTTAAAAAACGTGCAGATCATCTAAGGGCCGAATCACTCAAAGCCGGCTTCTGGGATGATAATGAAAACGCAACTAAAATTATGCAGGAGTTAAACGATGCCGAAGCTGATATTTCTATCATCGATGAACTTAAGGAGAAGGTAAGTGATATCCAGACCTTGCTCGAACTGGCAGAAGAAGAAGAAGATTCAGGGTTAGAAGAAGAAATAAATGATGAACTGGAAATCCT
>JAAZFS010000180.1 GCA_012511615.1 Elusimicrobiota bacterium
CTCCCAGATATCCTCACTCCCTAAAATCATACCCTTCCAGCAAGGGCAGTTTTCTAGACTGCAGGGCGCGGGAGAATCCAAACGCTCCATTGTAGAGTCTGTTATGTTACCGAGAAATTCTGCACCCTCCGCGCAACATCTGAAAACTTTACCATCCGGATGAATCTTGGCATAGACCGCTCCCATCCAACACTTTCTTGGCTTTTGTTTTTCTTTCTCAATAGTTTTCTCTTCAAAAGCAAAGTCCATAGTTTTCTTTACCCAGGGTAGATCAGCCCCTAAATTTCTTAGAAAATCACGCTCTTCTTCACTATAGGCGGCTGGATAATCAGAGTCTTTAAATCTCCCGTTAAAAGGAAGAATCGACATATTTATTCCTATATCTTTAAATGCTTTTTTTGCCTGAGGAAGATTTTCTAGAAAAGGTGGATAGGCAACATAATTGCTCCAGACTTCAAATCCTGCCTTTACAAGTTTCTCTGCTTTTTTTAGAAAAACTGAAAGCTCCTCCATCTCAGGATGGTAGCTAACCCCTATTCGAAGACGGTCCGGAGGGACAAAGGGAATAAGCTCATCAGGATCCCAGAAAAGATTTGTAGAACATTCAAAGGTATGGTAGCTAATAAAATTTTTAATTATTTCCATTATTCCCGGATAAGTGAAAGGTTCACCACCTGTCAGATGAATATGAGCTGGTCCGTACTTTTGATAAATATCCTCCCAAATCCTTCCCCACTCATCGGGAGAAAAAATTAGAGATTTAGGCTTTCGAGCACGCTCCTCCTCGTAGCCTAAGGAACAATAAGAGCAGGTATAATTACAATCATAGGTTAAGTCCCAGGTGAAAAAAAGACTATTGTAGGGAGGGACCTCCCCCTTTTTAAGATGTTTGAATTTATTATTCAAGCTTATACTTCTCTGCCTCTTGCCTCAAATCATCAGAAAGCCCTGGGAGGGCGAGTTGAATAATTTCCCTGAAGCGGGAGAGTATGGTGTCATTCTCAGGATCCTCATTCAGGTACATGAGGAAATACTCAGTGGCCCGAGAGTAATCTTTCTTGTAATCATAATAGAAGCCTAAGTTATAATAATTATCCATGGCCACCGTTGTTTCGACTCCCCTGTCTACTCGGATATTGTTTTCAATACAAAAATTCTCAAAACGGGCACAGCGCTCCAAGCGGATTGGATAATTGTTTGTTCCATCCACCGTTTCCCAATATAGATGATGATTAACCGGTGTCTTCACGTTAAACTCTTCTAAATTAGCATGGAGATAGCTGTGTTGCTCTACGGCACAATAGGTTCTTGAGGGATAGGCCCTTTCGATATAGGGACCAACAGTTTTGATAAAATCGAGCGTCTCAAGAAAATCTTCTTCGGTCTCTCCAGGAAAACCAAACATAAAATTCAGAGTTACTTCTATGCCTTCCTGAGAAGCCTCTCTTATCACTCTTATGGCAGTATCCACATCATAGTTTTTCCTCATAAGATTTAATACCTTCTGAGATCCTGACTCTATGCCAAATATAGGTTTTTTACATCCAGCTCTTGCCATAAGATTCAAAACTTCCTTTGTTAGTCCAGGATGAATTATGGCATTTGATACCCACCTCATCTTGGGTAAAAATTCGCAAGGGGGATATTTTATCATAAGTTCGCAGAACTCTACGACACGACTAATTCTTCCGTTAAGCTCAAGATCCATAAAATCTACGTGTCCTAGATTATCTTTTCTATGCCGGTCATAATGATTTATCCGATGCCAGCTGATTTCCTGATGCATTCTCTCTGCACTCATGGTCCTATAGCCCTTGTCAAAAGCACGAGTACTACAGAAGGAGCAATTCCAGACGCAACCTCTAGCGCTCATAAGAGCCAGATGAACCTTGTCATCGTAGTCCTCTATCCTAAGGTCGGTAAAATCCATATAGGGAAGTTTATCAAGATCTTCATATATAGGATATCCTCCGGTATGGGAAATTTCTCCTTTTTCATCCCTATAATAAAGTCCAGATATTTCCTTGATATCCCTATCGTACTCTATCGCTTCAACAAAAAGAGGAAAGACCGCATCACCATCGCCAGTAATAATATAGTCTACGGGCGATCTGGAAAAAGCTTCCTCCACTGGATCTTTATCTATAAAAGACGGCCCACCAAAAACTATAATCAAATCCTCTTTTAAATTTTTAAGAATCTCAGCCAGTCTCAAGCTGGCATAGAAAGTAGATGCAGATACAGAGAAACCTAAGATTTCAGGAGAAAACTCCATTATCTCATCCACAAATTCCGCAGCAACACTGTAGTAGTCCTTAAAAAAATTCTCTACCCACTCGGAATCATACCAGGAATAACTCTGCTCCCAAGCCCAGGAAGTATCAAAATTTTTAGACCGATTCTGGTAAAGATAATTATTAAAATCAAAAGACTTTACTGGAATTCCCCTACTTTTAAGGCAGCCAGCCAGCTGGACTACTCCCAATGGGGGCTCTCTGGTTCCCCATACAGGAGCCTGTATTAAAGCGACTCTTTTCATTCTTTTAAAAACTCCTCTACTTCTTCAGGGGTTCGCCCTCTTGTAATAATATGCGACCTGAGTTTTTTGGCGACATTGGGATTGGCCCTCCAACAAAATGAAGCACAATCAAATTCTTTATTCACAAGTTTGTAGCGCAAGTCCTTATAATATTCCCCATTCCAGACATCCATAAAACTTTTCTTTCCTTTAAGGTTTTCATTTGAATCACCAGCAACATCACAGGATATTATATCTCCATGAGAATTTACCATAATTTGACTCCAAGCCTCATTACAAAGAGAGGTATCTTTGCTGTGCTCCTCTTTAAATGTTGGAGGTAAAGAAAGGTTTATGTCAAGTTCTTTGCCTACTTCTCTGGCACTTTCTATCATCTCATCAGTATAGTCCTGGACAAAATAACAGGAAATGGGTTTTTGATCCATCCTATAAACATAATTGTAATAAGCCACCACTCCGTCGGCGCCTAATTCTGCGGCCATTCTTACAAACTCTGGAAGTTCCCTTATGTTTTCAGTAGTTGCGACAAATATAAGATTTATCTTAAGTGGCCCGTTTTCAGGTCGGGCAGAATTTGCATAACGCAGATTCTCCATAACTACCTGGTGGGTTTTAGCCTTCACCATAGTTTCGTGAACAGCTTCAGAAGCTGCATGAATAGACATATGTATCAGGTAGCGGTTACCGCTTTCCAATATATGGTCAGTCATCTTTGGGGTAAGAGAACTTCCGTTTGTAGCAAACATTTTCTCTGCATGGGTAAAGGTGTTAAAGTAAGTAAGGTTTCTCTTAGCCTCTGGAAGAAACAAAAGTTCTCCACTTCCTGTAAGATTTATGCGGTTTACCCTCTCGAATACTGGCGTAAGGAGCTCTTCAAAATCTTCCCTGAAAGTATCCAAATCAAAATGAGAATAAAACTCCGGACGGGAGCAAAAAATACAATCCTGATTGCAGGGGGCATCCATCTGGACAAATATGGCCTGCGGATAGGAAGAAAGTTCTATCTTTTTCTCCTGGTATTCTTTTTCATTCAAGGCCGAATTCAAGGCACTCAAGTCAGCTGTATTATTTTCCTTCATTTTCCTTCCTCAACATATTCTGCAATATAAAGCCCGGATCCATATGATTACTCCAGCCCCAGTGATCGCACTTTACGCATACATTGGATGATTCTGGATCAGGCGGCAAGGTTTTAATCACATGTTCTCTCGCCTCTAATAATTGGGGAGAATTCCAGAACTCTTCAAAATTTTCTGGAAACTCACGCGTAAAATCATCTTCTGCATCCTCCACCGAACAACAGGCAGAAACCGAACCATCGGCATTTACCGCTATCCCATCCCAGAGCCAGTTACAAAGCATATCTGGAGACTGTCTCTTAAAACTCACAGATTCCTCATCCACATCATAATGCTGGCCCCCAAAAGGCTCTATATCCGAAAGCCATGCTGGATCACCCGCATAGGGCGGGGTAAAATTTATTTCATCCACTCCAGCCTCCGCCGCCAGAGTCCGAGCTAAATCCATCTCATGCTGGTTATGCCTAAATACCAAAAACTGCCACTCAATTATAGGGGTCGAAGATCCAGCAGCTTTTTTTGCTGCAACCAGATTTTTCGCATTTTCATAAACTTCTTTAAAGGATCCCCCCTTACGATAAATCGGATAAGTCTCTTCGGAAGCCCCATCAATTGATAAAATTATTTTATCCAATCCGCTTTTAACTATTTTCTCTGCAGCCTTTTCATTTAAGAGCGTAGCATTGGTATCAATTTTTATATGAATCCCATAAGTCTTGGCATACTCTATCATAGAAAAAACATCCGGATTCATAAGGGGCTCACCCCAATTAACTAAATCCATATGTATCAAATAGGGACCCAGGCTATCCATTATTTTTTTAAAGAGACTCAATTCTAAAAGTTTCTCTGGACGGGTCCCCCTCTTCTGGCCAGTTGGGCAAAAGGGACATCTCAAATTACAAATACTAGCCGGATCCATAGCAACCCAATAGGGAAAAGACGCCAGGACCTTGTCCCTGTTTTTTTTATGGGTCTCTGCTAGAAAAAAATTCTTTCTCTTTTGCTCAAGATATTTATTCATTTTTTGGAAGCGGAATATCCGTATTTTTCTCTAGATAATCCATTATTTCTTTCCTAGTCTCAGGGCGAAAGGTAACATGGGAGCGGATATCATTAATATTTGATTTTTTATACCTTGCGCAATACCGGCACCATTTATAGGGTTTTTCTTCTATAAAACCCCTTCTCAAGCGAATATAACCTTCCCCATTCCAGATATCTTCAAAACTGTCTTCATTTAAGTATCCGATATGATTACCGGCATTACAGCAGGGATTCACTGAGCCCTGGACTTCAGTATAAAAAAAGTTCCAAGGGTCGTCACAGATTTGGGGGCTGTCATCCTTCTCTCCGAAATAAAGTGGCAGGGAAATATCCATGGACACCTCCTCTGCGACCTTTCTGGCCTCATCCAGAATCCGGTTTGTCTTATCCTGCTCTAAAAAGCAGGAGAGTTTCAGCTGGTCAATATTAAAAATTGTTATATGGCCACAGGTCACTCTCTCCGCTCCAATTTCTGAGGCAAACCTGATAAAGTCCGGCAGGTTATCCATGTTGTGCCTAGTCATTAAAAAAACCAGATTTATATGAAGATTAGAATTCTTTTTTTTCTTCAGAGCAACAAGTTCTTTGATGTTTTCGATAATTAGATCAAAGGATTTTTTACCCAAAAGAAAATCGTGAAGCTCAGGCTCTGAGGCATGAAGGGAAATAATTAGTGAATACTTTCCGTCAGTTAATTTTTCCCGGACGGCCGCCTTCAAGGGGGTACCGTTTGTGGTGAAAACTTTCGTCACATCTGGAAGACTTTCCCTATTGACATAGTCTAAAAACTCTAATAATTTTGGCATCAAAAGAACTTCACCCATTCCACAGAAGCCCACATGGTCAGCTGCCCTCATAACATCTAAAAGTTTCTTTTCAAAGAAACTCTTATAAAATTCAAGACTAAAATCAGGGTAATCTCCTCCAAGACAGAAAATACAATCAGCATTACATTTGTAATGAGCACCAATGGTTATATAGCTGGGAGTCTCAGATAGAATTATATTACGTTTTTTTTCTTTCATTTTTTTAATCCTGCCGCCTTTAATTTTTTCACTATGTTCGAGATTATAATCATACGTTTATAGAGGTGAGTTCGCAAGGATTTCCAGAAGATTCTTCACTACATCACTTATCTCCTCATAAGTTTCAAAAAATATCTCTCTGGGGGAAAATCCGCTTATCTCCTCGTCGCTCAGGTCTCCAATTTTATCATTTAAGGAATCAAAGTTTTCATTCTGATTTACTGCTTCTGAATAGTAATCTCTCATACACTCAATTAGGGGTGGACTAAGAAAAATATGGTCTTCCAAGGCAATTAAAAGCTCAAAAGGTTTATTTAATTTATAAAGAATATAGAAGGGCGCATCCATCTCTCTATCATTATAAAAAGAATAGCGATATGACACCGCAGCCTTAACTACCGCCTCTTTAAGCATTTCAGAACTACCGGAATTAATAAAAAGCGACGGACCGCTCTTTGCCAACTCGTATTCAAAGCGCTTATAAAGAGAAAACTCCTTTATCCGATAACCTCCTGGAATTTCCGAGAAAGCAAAATTATTAGGGATTTCAAAATGAAGGGTCGAGGCCATAAGCTCATACATGGCTTCAGTCATAAGAAATATCTTAGTCGCTGTAAGCAAGGATTCTTTCTTAACTTTTCTACTGCTTTCAATGAGTTTATGGTAATCTTCCTCTTTGATATTATTCTCTATTATTATATAAAAGAGGCCGGGATTTTCCTGGACGATTTTACGGACGCTTTTTTCAGCCCCAGACCGCAGTCGGATACATAAACCCTTCCATTCTGGCATTTTCCCTAAGCGATCTCTTCCTCCCGGATACTCAATAATTCGATAATCCGTAACAGGCTCTAAGAATAGTTCCTTATTCAAGGAGATAATCCCTGGAGTCACCAAAAGAAGGAGCTGATAAAAGAGTTTTTCCAGTGGAATAAAACAAGGATTTCTGTCTACCCAGGCCAGCGATATTTTTTCAATCAATAGACTTAAGGTTTTGGATAATTCTAAGTTTAATAAGGCAGCATCAAAAACTTCTTTTCTTGAATTAAACCTGTTTTTCTCTCCTTCAAGATACATTTTATATTTCAAAATATCTGCTGTTGCCTTCATGACTTGAATAGATGAAAGTGCTTCCATATCCCAATAGATATTCTTGCTCATTTGCTGAAGAGAGTTGAGTATTTCGGAAGCGCAACTGAGTCTAAACTGACGCGAGGAAGCCTCTTTCAGTTTGGGAAGGCTCCGCGAATGAAGAAGAGGTCGCCAGCGGTCTGAAGCCTCCCAAGCCCGGACTCCTCCATGCTTCATAAAAAGTTCCAATTCCTCCCAAGTACCGGAGTGAATTTCTCCCAATATAGGAAAGAGTTTTTTAAATATTCTGAAAAACCCAGAACTGAATTTTACAAATTTTTTCTCTTTAGATGGAGTCCGTTTTTTAATTAACATAAAAAGATCTATATCACTCATTCCAGGAATCCAGTCTTTCAAAAGAAGACCTCTCCTCACATAGAACCTTGAGTTAAGAAAAAACAGACCAGCCGCTCCAATAATAAATAGAGCTATCTTATAGTAGAGCGAGTATACTATCTTGAGGGGGAAGAGGCGGGAGCTTACTATTACCCGCTCCCGTAATTTTTTCTGGAAACTCCAACCCTGAGAGTCAATTTCTGGGTCTACGCTCTCCAGGCAACTATCATAAATGTTTACGGCATTATCAGCCATTTCATTATCTCTGCTCGTAAGAGATGAGATAAGACTATTATATTTTATTCCAACCTGATTACGGAGTATTTTATTAGAAATCGCAGAGACCTCAGAGAGGTCCTCAATCTTAATCCCTATAACTCCATCTAGAATTTCATTAGCCTTGAGACCTGCCCGGGCCTCCTCCACTATTTTGAAATTCAGTGTGAAGTTCTGAACAAGACATTCCTCAATACTAGCCTCACTCATACCGCTCAATTCAATACCAACACTGTTTTCTAGGCCAGTACCCTTAATTTTATTTCCCTTTACGCTAAGGGTAACCTGATCGCTACATACAAGACCCCACTCTGAGACATTGACAGTATTTTCCTGAAAAGACAGATGGGAGAGGCCAGAAGCCTTTATTGATTTAGGTGAGAAAAACAAACTTTCCATAAATAGTCCGGAACATTCGTCGTCCAGGGTAGCGCTTAAGTCTTGGCTAGATACATAGCATCCCTCTACTACAACTTGAGATACCGACTTAGCAGAGACTGCCACATGGTTGGCATCCAGCCTGCCAGATGATATTTTGATTTGACTGCTGTCGGCCGTCTTAAGTGCAGTATGAACATTCTGAATAATGTCTTCGGTTATCAGGGCTTCCGCGGCATCTGCAAGATCAAATCCGACAGAGTTTTCTGCATTTCCAGTTAGTTTATTTAAATAAAAATCGCCCCGGCTTTGGCCACTTCCCCTAACTCCAAAAACCCTAAAACTTAAAACATTTTCCCGAAACTTAACCTCTGCGCTTCCGCTAAGGTCTAGTACTCCTGGCGCATTTATAAGGTTATTTTCAAGACTACCAGAAGCTTCAAGTCTGAAAACAAAACTTATCCCCCTCTTACAGAAAATTTTATTTTCGCTAAGAGCTACTTCGGCTGTCCCTCCAGCCTCACATGCAGTAGCTATACAAGATATATTGTTTTTTTGGAGTTGAACCTTGGCAGAAGTATCAAGCTTAAGACCAACCATTAAATCCTCAAGAGTATTAGAAGTAATTTCGGAACGACTGATGCCGGTTAATTCAAATCCCGATGAAGTGTCGCTGGTGCCCTTAATATAATTATCCGTGGCCTCAAGATTACTCTGTTGGTCCATCCTAACTGCACATCCTTTGATGTAAAATCTGTTTTCCTTAAGGCGGACATTTCCCATAGCACTAGCTTCCAATCCATTCAATGAGGTAATCTCATTCTTAATTAGATCGCACTCACCCTCTGAGGAAATAAAAAACCCTGCCCCTTCCGGAGCATCTATATGATTAGAGTTAAATACGCCACCACTAAGGCCTCCGATTGTAACTGCAATACTTTTTGCTCCCGAAAGTAGAAATTTACTTTTAGCTACCTGTCCCTGAGACTGCCCTTTAAGCCTAAGGGCCGAATCTTTTACTTCAAAAATGTTTTCCTGGACCTTAACTTCACTAGATCCAAATAAGGATACTCCGCCAGGAGAGTAAATACGATTAGCCAAGAGATTACCGGTTGACCGGTCTGTGAAGACCAAGCAATCGCCATTATCACAGTGGATAATATTTTCCTTCAAATCTCCTTCAGCGCAGCCCTCAAATCTCATACCCTCGTATATTTCTTCAAAATGATTGGAAACAAGCCGGAGCGAAGCATTTTCAAAGGAATGGACCATTTCCTTAAACTTTTTAACTGTGTTTCCTCTTGCAGATATTGAAGCGTTCCCACCAACTTCAAAACATATACCCAGAGAATAATCTCCAAAAAGTTTATTTTCCTTGAGTCGGGCTAGGGAGTTTCCACTTAAGTGAACAGCGTATTTTTTTGTTTTTATCTCATTTTTATTAAGGTCAAGCTCTGCTGATCCGCTACTTTTTATTCCTCCCATAGCTTCAATAAAATTTTCACTTAAGCTTCCAGTCGCCTCCAGAGAAAGAAGAAGACCAGCCCCTTCTTCCGATAGGATTTTATTGTTTTCTAATATGGTCTCACTTGCTCCACTAAGTATTAGGGCATCTTCTATCCCCTCAAATGTATTCTCCTTGGCACTTGTTGCGGAATTGTCAGATGCAAAAAAAGCTCGACCGGCCTGAATATTATTTTTTTCTAATTTTGCTTGGGTAAAGCCGCCCAGAAAAACTCCTGCAGAAGTTGTCCCCTTTCCCTTCATACTATTTCCTACAAGAACCAAAGAAGCCTTATCACGGGCATTTATACCATAGTCTTTAAACTCTATTATGTTTTCTTCCGCCTTGAGCTGGGTAGTGGCGGAGCATTCTATTCCAGTTAAGCCTGAGAGTGTATTTTTAAAGGCCTGACCTCCGCTCTCCATAAGGTAAACCAAGGCTATTCCATCCAAACTTTTTACCTGGTTGGTTTCAAGCTGGCTTTCAGTCGAACCAAGAAAAGCAAAACCGTCACCGGTGCAAGTCAGTTTATTTTCTTTGGCTATTACATTAGCAGAAGAATCTGCCCTTAAACCATTTGTAAAATTTGAGAGAATATTTGATGAAAAAATCGCTTCGCTCACTCCACCACAATAAAAGCCCAGACTATCTTCTGAGTCTCCCTCAAGTATATTTTCAATCATTTCACTCTTGGTCTCATCTAAAAGGTAGACGCCATGCTTAACTCTGGAGAAGTTATTTCGAAGACCAATCATGCTACTACAGCCACTTTGATAAATACCATTCTCCGCACTGATTTTATTGTCTTCTAGAGAACCACTGCTATTTCCTGCAAATTCAAATCCGTGTTTAATTGCTTCTACTTGATTATTTCCAGCACTCAGACTGGCTGCACCATCCACCTTGCAGCCCCCCGAAAATCCAAGCATGCTATTTTCTTTTATATTTGCTTCAGCTCCACCGCCAAGATACAGACCAATGGAATCACCGTCTTCCCCAGTAAGTTTATTTCCATTTGCTACAATTAGAGCTGTATCCTGGAGATAAAATCCATAGGCGGAAGCATTTATGGTGTTATCAATAAGACTGGACTCACTATTGCCCCCCTGTTGTAAACCTCGGGGAGCTGTAATAATGTTACTACGAATTTCAGCAATACTTTCATGTGAGATTTCAACTGCCTTTAGAAAAACCCCCAGCTTATTTTCAAAAATTTTTATTTTCGTATTAAAATCAGCCATAACTCCAATCCCAAACAAGGATATTTCGTTATTGCTAAGGCTGGCCTCTGCTAGGTTAGAAATATAGACGGAGATACTTTCCTCATCAACTCCCTCTATTTTGTTTTCTGATATCTCAGATTGGCTGGATTCTTTTATGTAAAAACCATACTCAGAGGTTTTTAAAGTATTTTTCTGGGCAAAAAGCTCGCTACTTCCACTTTGGTATACTCCGCAGGGGGCAGTAATTTTATTGTTATCTACATGAGCGACACTTTCTTGTGAAAGGTCAAAAGCTTTCAGGTGTACGGAAAAATTATTATCTTTGGCTTTAACCCTAGAGTTAAATTCGGCGATTACACCTACCCCAAAACCTTCTATCTTATTTTCAGAAATCTCTCCCTCTGAGAGACTAGTAAAATAAAAGGATACCGATTCCTTTTTTTCAGTGCTTATGAGAGTGTTAGCAGTAAAAACTCCACTGGCATTTTCTCTCAAAAAGAAACCATGCCTGAAAATTTCCATACGGTTATTATCAGCACTAACCTGACTGTTACCATCAAGTAAAACACCACTCTCAGAAATTATAGTGTTTTCCGATACCTCTCCCCTACTATCTAAGGAAAAACTTAAGGCTGCAGCCTCTTGGGTCGAAACTGTGTTTCCCTTAAATATTGTCTGGGTAGATCCGTAGGCATTAAAAGCTCCACCAATACTTTTTATGGTGTTTCCTATAAGCTCGCTTGAGGAGGCGTCTTCAGTTTTTATTCCATTTATAAAACCTAAGATTTCTAGGCCTCTAATTTCCGCCCTGCTTGTTCCAGCTAGGAAAATTCCAGATTCAGCACCAGCATCCCCAGTAAAACTACCGCCGACCAGTTTGATACTGCTATTTTCTACAGCCCGAACACCAAAACCCGATAGTCGAAAGATATTCGCCGAAGACTCAACATCGGTCTGCCCCCTAATCTCAATGCCGCTATCTCCAGAAAATGAATTATCACTAATAACTACCGAAGAAGCCTCACTGGCGACCAAGCATATTCCTTCAGAAGAATGAAATCTGTTTTCAATCAGATTAGCCACACTGGTTCCACTGATATTTATGCAGGAGGTTTTTGATTCAATTTTATTATTTCGAAGATTTAGCTGGACATTTCCCGCAATCTGTAGCCCCATATCTCCCGAAATTTTGTTATCAGAAAGTTCCATTGAAGCCAGGCCAAAGAGCTCCAGACAACTAACTCCCTCACCGGAACTAACTATATGGTTTTCATAGGCCTTAAGTCGGCTGTCTCCGCTACCCCGAAGAGCGACCCCTGTGGTTTTTATTGCATTTTTTTTCAGTTCAACTCCGCTCAAGCCGTCCAGTGTTAGAGCTGTTAGACCTGTAAAACTATTATTCTCCACTAGGCCAGAGCTTTCTCCAGCGAAGACCAGACAGCTTAAAGAGGCTTCAAATTCATTATTTGAAATTACTATCTCACTAAAGGTTTGGCACTCAATACAGTTCTCATCAGATAGGATTTTATTTTCTGTAATATCAGCACTTGCATTCTCTCTTAAATAGAAGCTGGACTTTCCACTTTTAACCTGGTTTTTTCTTGCAGAAAGCTCACTACTGCCACTCTGATATACTCCATAGGCAGCATTTATCTGATTATTTTCTATATCAGCGGCACTCTCCTGCGAAAGATCAAAACCCTTCAGAAAAGCTGAAAAATTATTTGCTGTCGCCTTGATTCTGCCATTAAAGTCAGCCATTACCCCTGTTTCAAAACCTTCAATCTGGTTTTCAAAAACTTCAGCCTCGGCTAAATCGCTTAAATAGAAGGCCACTGATTCCTCTTCTTCAAGACTTATGAGAGTATTTTCTTTTAGAAGGCCACTAGAATTTTCTCTCAAAAAGAAACCATGTCTGGAAATCTCCATACGGTTATTATCAGCGCTAATCTGACTACTACCGTCGAGTAAAACACCGGTCTCTGCCGCTATAGAGTTTTCCGATATCCTACCCCTGCTATCCATTGAAAAACTTAAGGCGGCATCTTCCTGGGCCGAAAGAGTGTTTCCCTCAAATACAGTATGAGTAGACCCATAAGCACTAAAAGTAGCGCTAAGGCTTTCTAAGATATTTCCAGTGAGCTCGCTTGATGAGGACTCTTCTGTTTTTATTCCGTTAATAAAGCCCAGCATTTTCAGACCTCTTATTTCCGAACTGCTATTTCCGCCCAGAAGAATTCCAAACTCAGCCCCCTCTCCTCCAGTAAAACTACCGCCGGATAATTTAAGACTGCTATCTTCAACCGCACGAAGACCAATTCCGGTTACCTTTAAGGTATTGTCCTGCATTAGGGTCTCACTACGGCCTCTTATTTCAAAACCATCCTTACCTAAAAATGAATTATCTTTAACTTCCGAGAAAGAAGCCTCTCCCGAGACAAAGCATATACCATCAAGAGAAGTAAGCCGGCTGCCTGTCATCAGACAACGACTACTACCAACAATATTTATGCCCGATGATACCGAAGATATTTTTGAATCTTTAATTTCAAGCTGGGCATTGCCAGAAGCTGCTATTCCAAGTGGGGCTGAAATAGTACTTTCGCGAAAATCTAAAATAGCAAGGCCCACGATATCTATGCCCGGCACTCCTCTTGAGGAAGTGCTCAATTTACCTTCCAAAACTGTCAGTCTTGATCCGCCACTACTTTGCAGGACCGTTTCGGTAGCCTCAACACTATTATTTCTGAAAAGAACTTCACTAACACCATCGGTTATTATTCCAGTCTTCCCTTCGATATTATTGGAAATAACCTCCGAAGAAGCTTCCCCCTCAAAAACCAAACCAGCTTCACCTGAGACTAATTCGTTTTCACTAATTTTTGTTAGACTCATAGCATCAGCAAGTATTCCAGAAGATGAGGTAGATATTTTATTTGAATAGATGTCTGCCCGGGCTGAATCCGAAATCCTAACTCCCCTGACTGCTCCCTTCACCTTATTACCAGAGAAAGTAGCCTCTGCCTCCTGTGAGAGACTTAAGGCAATAGTTAGCTCATTATTTTCTCCCAAAAAGAGATTGTTTTCGATGAGTCCGCTTCCTCTCTCCCTAAGGCTAATCCCAACTTGAGAACCGCTTATCTTGTTATCAGAAAAAATGATATCTGCATCCTGCATACAGTCCAGGACCTGCTGACTTTCTTTAAAAAGATTAGCCTCAAGCCTTATAGCCTCAGCCCCTCCACCAAGGATAAGATCATTGCCAGCCTGTTTGAGGAAGCTATTATCTTTAATCACCCCAGAGGGAGTCTCCGACATATAAACCCCTATCCTGTTTTCCTCTATATCATTAGATAAAATTTCCGGTTTTATAACTCGGTTAATATGGATTCCTACGTCATTTGACTTTATTTTATTTTTGCTGATTTTTACTAAACCGGAGGATTTCTCAAGTGAATTAAATACTATACCGTAATCCTTATTTTTAATGATTGAATTCTCACTTAAAACCAAAGAATTAGGTTCAGCAAAGAGCATGCCTATGGTGTTATCTGAATAAGTGTTTTTCTCTACATCTGCAGAAGCCGATATAAGTAATAACCCAATTTCGCTGGAGGAAAACTCAGACTCGCCCACACTTATAGA
>JAAZFS010000181.1 GCA_012511615.1 Elusimicrobiota bacterium
CTCTATACTTATTACGTCAAACACAGTCCGGCTATCTTTTCTTAACTTATTTTCCATTTGAGCCCTAACTGGATACCAGCGACCCTCAATTTCCTTTACTTCTTCGACAATGTATTCTTTGAGCAGGCGACCAGAACGGCCATAGAGTTCCTCTTTTAATCAGATAAATCTTTCCCTGTCTATCCAACTTTTTCTCTTGTAATATGATACATCAGCGCCGGGCATTGCAGTCCCCTCCACTATATAGGAGGCTCGTCCCCCCACTTCCTCTTCACCTACAAGTTCAAACTTATATAAGCTGGTTAACTCTTCTGATTCCATAATATCACGATAGGAGTAGTCACTTCCCATCATACCCTGATTGAGCATGTGTCCGGAAATTCGGACCACATCCTCCGCATCGGGGAAGAAAAGATAAAGATCATCATCTTTTTTGAGAAACTTGGTCCCCCTATCCCGGGGATTAGTGAACTCACTTAAAGCCTGACCCTTTTCAATAAGGGAAACTACTGTTTTTTCTATCTTCCTGCCTCGATTGATTATCAGCATCCTTGATTCGCCCCGGGCAGAATTTAGATGTTCATTTGCATCCACTCTTCTTATTATTTCCCTGGCATCCATGGCAAACACCGGATGAAAAAACCCGCTTAGGAAAAAACCTAGACCTAGTATTGTTCTAAATTTACCCATTGTTTTCTCCTTCATAGATCCCTTAAAGCTTCCGTGGGCTTGAGAGAGGCCGCCTTCCTTGCTGGTATATAAACCGCAACATATACAACGAGAAGCCCCATGAAGAAACCTACCAGCATATTACTGAAGCTAAAATGCAGATAAATTATAGGAGACATCAGAAAATCCACACTCATTCCATCAAAAGCAGCACTAAAATCTATTCCCTTATTTGATAAATAATAACTGAGACCACCGCCAAGCAGGGCCCCAATTCCGCCACCTATAATTCCCATAATCCCCCCCTCAATCATAAAAAGTCGGAGTATCCTATTTCTTCCCATACCCATAGCAGCCATCATCCCTATTTCTCGTTTTCGTTCAGAGATAATCATTACCATAGTATTAAATACCACAATACTGGCCAAAATAAGAATGAACAAATACATAAAGAAGTAAATTCTTTTTGCCAGACTTATAAATTCAAAAATTGTTCCAGACTCATACCAGGGCAAGATTTCATATTTTTCTGAAAGATTATGCTCTTCCATCAATCTCTTAAGGGCGGGCATCAAAATTTCAGCACCGTCCTGCCCCCCCGTATCCAGAAGAATTTCAGTAGACTCCCCTTCCATATAGAGAAGTTTTTGGGCAGTATCCAGTGGCAGGTAAAAGACTTTTTCATTGAGAAATTTCAAAGGACTTTCTATCTTTCCAGTAATATCAAATGTCCTACCTCCCATAGAACCAAAGGCAGTATTGTATACTATTGTCACCCTATCTCCGACTTTAAGAGAGAGTTTTTCTAGTAGTTTAGATCCCATAAGAATGCCCCGCTCGCCCGCCAGTGGCATCCTCCCCTCTGCTATGTCATTTTCTATTTTAGTAAACTTCAGTTCTTTCTCACCATTCACACCCCAGCCGACCATATCTATAAGTTCATCTTCATAGGTCGCCAAGGCTCCGAATTTTATTCTGGGAATAGCCATTTTTACACCTTCAAGCGATTCAAGTTCACCTATCATTTCATCCAGGCCACCTCTGGAAAACCCATCAACAGGATAATTCAGAGTAAGGAGGCGCTCTCTGGTAGGATATTCCCTATCAACAATCCGGATATGCCCAGTATTATACTGGACATAAAAATCACCTATTCCTTGTGTTAGACCGATAACGTAGGCCCGGGCAAACACCATTATCAGGACGCCAGATGCTATCGAGGCAAGGGATACGAAAGTCCTTAGGCGGTATCTGGAGAGGTTTTTAATGGCAAGTTTTATATGGTAATTCATTTTTTCCTACCTCCCATAAAGGGCGTCCACCGGATCTTTTGAAGCGGCCCACCAGGCGGGGAATATACTGGAAAAAACTGACACAAAAAGGGCGAAAACAAATACGGTCAGAAAAGCCTTTGGATTCCAATTTGCATATATGGGTCCAATTAGAGGGATTCCAAATTGTCCCATATCTCCAAAAATCTTGCCATAGTCAACCCCATATTTTGCCAGAAAGGCAACAGCCAGACCGCCAAGTAGACATCCAGCAAGAGATCCCAAAAAAGCAATCCCAGCAGACTCAAAAACAAAGACCCATATAATTTCCTTATTTTCCATCCCAAGGGCTTTCATCATTCCCGTCTCATGCATCCTTTCTAAGGCAGATAGGATTACTGAATTTATTATTCCCAAGGCAGCAATAAACAGGAAAAGAGTCAGAAGTAGCTGGATAGCCATATTCTCGGCCTCCATCACAGAAATTCCTTCCTGTTCATACCAGGCTATAACTTTGAGCTTAATATTTGCTTCAGAAAACGATTCTATTAAATTAGCGGCACTGGCTTCTGTATGCTTAATGTCAGAAAATTTCAAGCTAAGATGACTGACCATTTCCGGAGCATTAAGAATAGACTGGGTCCTGTCAAGAGGATAGTAAACCAGGAAGTCATTTACCGTGGGATTTGGGGTGTAGATAAGTCCAGAAATTTCCGCTTCTATGGTATCAAAATAATTTTCGCGAGTTCTTAAAAGAAGAGTTACAAAATCCCCTATTTCAAGATTCATCAAATCCGCTAGGGTTTTACCCATAACTATCCGATTTTCTCCCGAATTAAAAAATTCTCCCTCTACTATATATTCCTTATGGCTAAAAACCTTATGGAAGCTATTGGGATTGATGCCCCTACCTATCACTGGAAGTTCATCAATTCCATCGTTCAATCTAGCCTGAAAATCTAGCTGAAGAGCATATGCTTCAATTCCTTCTAAAGAACTTATCCTCTCTCGTAAATCATCTCCTACACTAAAAAGATGTTCAAGAGGTAGTTGTTCCTTATCCTCCCAGTAATCTGAATCAATCAACTGAAGATGACCAAATTCAAAATTTACTAGATTTCTGTATGCTATCGAATCCATGCTGGCAAGGTGGGCTTCAAATCCAATATATACCAGAAGAGCTATTGTTAACACACTGGCCGTAGCCAGGGTCCTTTTTTTATGTCGCCACATATTTCTAAGAGCTAGCCTCAATAGAAATATTTTATTTTTCACAAACGGATATCTCCGCTAATAAGCCCGTCTTTTATTTCTATCCGCCGTTTAGCGTATTCCATAATTGCCGGATCATGAGTAGAGAAAATAAAGGTGGTATCAAGTTTTTCGTTCATACTTAACATTACCTCTAAGACCTCTTCTCCAGTCTTTGAGTCAAGATTTGCGGTTGGCTCATCTGCCAAGACTATTCCAGGCTTTTTCACAAGAGCACGGGCTATGGCTACCCTCTGGTTCTGGCCACCCGAAAGCTGGTCAGGCTTTCTATTTTCCAGACCCTCTAAACCTACCGCAGTAAGGATTTCCATAACTCTTTCAGAAAGTTCAGAGTCTTTTTTTCCTTCCTCAGCCAGACGGAGGGCAAACTCAACATTTTCATAGGCAGTAAGGACAGGAATAAGATTATAACTCTGAAATATAAAACCGATATTTTTTCGCCTGATAGCCGCTAAATCCTTGCCTTTTAATAGGTCCAGTTCCCTTCCTTCAAAAATGAGTTTTCCTTCTGTGGGGGTATCCAGACATCCCACCATATTTAAGAGGGTAGTCTTCCCTGAACCTGAAGGTCCGAATATTGTGGTAAACTCTCCTTTTTCCACCTTGAGATCCACTCCGCGCAAGGCATGAACTTCCCGAGCTCCCTGCCTGTAAATTTTTTTTATACCATCCAGTTCAAGAAGCAGCATATTTACCTCCCGGTAAGTAATTACTTTTTTTAGTACTTAAAATTCTGGAGAATTCACACAAGATATTTAGAGAAAAAATTACGAGCGAACTTATCCACTGTTTCAATTTTCAAATAATCAATTTCCATTATTATTCCTCCTTAAAAAATGTCTTGAATTTCCAAACTTTTAAATATTTTTTAATAGTTATCTTAATACTTTGAAATCGCAAGCCTTTGAACATGTCTTGAAATGATATTTCTTTTACCTCAAGACAATTATATACTATAATTTAATTAAAGTCAGCAACAACTACAAAACCATAGGGGGTGAAATCTATGAACGTAAAGGACAAAATTAAAACTAGCGGAGTAAAGCAATGGGAAGTTGCTGAACAGATAGGGGTGACTGAGTTTACTTTATCTAGGTGGTTAAGACGGCCTGAGAAATCAAAAAAACAATACTGGTCTTCACAATCCCTGCTATTTTAATTGCGGGCCCCCCCTGGAGTCATTTAAAATCGATTATTTTATAGACAAGCCTGTCAGTAGGAATTAAGCTGGGTTTTCGTACCGGATCCATAAGCCTGTAAAACAAGACTTAATTCATCTCCTCTATTGGATTTCCAGCGGTAACGGACCAAGCCACCAGGAACCCTTTCGCTAACCCAGAGCGCAAGCTCGCCTGAGCCATCAGGAGCAGGATATCTATAGTATTTGGTATTAAAACTCCCAGCAGGAGTCTGAAGGAATTCTTCCCTGACGAAATATCTTTCCACAGATGATGCCTGAATCTGAGAAGCTGCTAAGTTCAGGGGATAATCATTTGAAACCGGAACTTCTATTGGGGCTTCACCAGAAAATTGAGCACGAAGTCTCTCAGTTAAATAACCACTAGTATTTAATAAGGCCTCGTATATGATATCTCCGTCGTTTACCTCAAGCTGCCACCAGTTTCGTCTCGCGTCAAGACGCTTTAATAAGGCGTACTTTAAAGTGAAATCTGCCACAGAACCCCCATCAGATATTTTCCACGTAGTCCATTCTCCCTCTGAAAAATCTTTCTGCCAGGGAGAAAATCCTCCAGCAAAAACCAGAGCGAACATAGCGGACGCATTATTTAAAGCGGCACGATATTGGATTTCTTGGATATATCCCGGTTCGATACTTGAAGTATATCCAGACCCTGGCTGCGGAGAAAAACTTATCCTCGGCTTAACTAGACTACCAATATCAGGTCGAACCATAAGACTTCCACATCCAAGACTTGAAAATAAAACTACCACTACCAGAGTTTTTAATAATTTCATAAGCTATCTCCCCGCATATTTTCTCAAATTGCTACCTTTATTCTTCTTCAATGACAAATATTTCTTCCGGTAAAATCACCCGAAGAGTAACCGCATCTGAGGAATAATCAATATTTATCATATCCATATACTCCGCAAGCTCTGGAGCCTCCATAGCTGCCATCATCATCATACCCTTAAAACCATTAAGCATCCCAGCAAGCTGAGCATTTTCAAGTTCGCTTTCTCTAAGTCCATTGAGAACTAAGTGCATGGATTCTTCCTCAAATCCAATTGTAAGTTGAATCGCTTCAATCCCTTGAAGCGCGCCAACGATGGGGTTATCTGCAAGAAACTCTACCATATCCGATGAGAAGAGATTTTCATTAAGCATAATAGCAGCACTCAAAAAATAATTTTCTTTAAGATTTGCAAATTCATAAATCGGACTCTCAGAAGTAAGTTGTCCCTGACCTTTTTCTATAAGGTTGTTTATCAATTCGAAACCTTCAAGATTACCAATTACCAAATGTTTTTTATCGGGAAACCCTATCCAAACTTCAAGCTCTCCCTCTTCTCCAAGTAAAGGAAAATCATATAATTCCATATGAGAAAGCTCGTTCTTTTTGGCTGGAGGAAAATCCAACTTCCCTCTTTCATAGATGAGACTTTCTAAAAATTTTTTCTTTTCAAAATCTAATCTTACCACCACAGCCCCGGCACCCCCATCATAAGATTCGTTCAAAGATACAAAGCCGGCAAGAAAATGGATATCTTTTACTGGATCAATTCCGGAATTTTCAAAAAGTCTGCCATAAACATCATCTAAAATGTCATCTTCAGTAAATGAAGAATAAGCAAGAGCCCATTCATTAGCAGCAGCAATGTCTCCCAAAATAAGAAATTCTGAATCAGCGGGGATATACTGCATCAAGCCATCCAAATAGTCCGCAGAGTCCGCCTTTAATGGAGTAAAGGACAAACATAGGATTAGGGCAAGCGTAAAAGCCCTCTTAAGTACTTGAGTTATAATTCTTTCAAAATAAAATTTGTTCTTAATCATAGATTTGCCTCTTAAATTAATGAGCTACAAAAAGATTATATATCTAATGACGATAAAATGTCAAAAAAGTAATATTTTTGCTCAATCAAAGACAATTTGCGATAATTTCAACACTTTAAAGCTTGAGCGTCACCTACTATAACTTCCCAGTTTAAGCTAGTCTTTTTTTAAAAAAAGCTAGGAATATATTTCTATCATTTATCCAACAAAATCCCCCCACATAATAGTTTAAAACTTTTCACAAGAAAAAAGCCCAATCCTGTATTGACCTTCACGAAAAGATATGTCATAGTTTAAAACAAATTTATCAGGTATATTCAGACCAATTGAGTCTGCCCTGTTAAAACTATAAATGCTTTTGAGTTATCAAGAGCGTTTATTAATAAATTTTTGATAGTCATTAAGACTATTTGAACTTTGAAAAATAAAGAGTCCAAAGCATTAGTTAAAATCTACGGTTCTCGGAACGATTAAGACGACGCAGGGACTTTTTTTAGAAAAAGAGATTTTCGTGGTACTTCTCAGTAAATAAGTAAGGCTGATGGAAAAAAACAAACTAAAGATTCTAATGGTTTCACCTGAAGCGGTCCCCTATATTAAATCAGGAGGGCTGGCTGATGCAGTAGGTGCACTGGCGGAGACGCTTGCTAGGGCCGGTCACGAAGTTGGCGTCGTTCTTCCTCTTTATTCCGCCATTGATTACACGAAAAATAAACTCGAGCCCTTTCATTCCCCCATGGAAGTTTATACTGGAGAATCGCGGGAATTATGCGCGGTCCACCGGAGTATTTCGTCAAGCGGTGTAAACTACTATTTTATTGAGTATAATGCTTTCTACAGCCGGGACGGAATCTATCACGATCCTGATTTTAAGGATTTTACTGATAACGCAAAACGCTATGCTTTTCTCTCTGGGGCGGCCCTAAAGCTCTGCCTAGATATCGGTTTTAAGCCGGATATCGTTCACGCGCACGACTGGCAAGGGGCAGCCGCCATGGCTTACCTGAAAATTTGGTATCACAGCGATCCGATTTTATCCTCTGCCAAAGGTTTTCTTACTATTCATAATTTGGGCCATCAGGGAGTCTATCCTGTAGAAAATTACAATTACCTGGGCTTTGGTTGGGAAAATTTCACTTCAGATAAATATGAAGACCATGGACGAATCAATCTTCTTAAAGGGGGAATGTTTTTCGCTGATGCAGTCAATACAGTAAGCCCAAATTATGCAAGAGAAACTCTTTACGGAGGTATGGATGAAGGACTTGGAAATTTTCTTCACTCTAAGGGAAACAAGTACTTCGGTATATTAAATGGAGCAGACTACTCCGAATGGGACCCAAGTACAGACAAGTTCCTTCCGGCCAATTATTCAAGTGAGGATCTTGCCGGAAAAAGAATTTGCAAAGAAAAACTCCAAGATGAATTTAAGTTAAAAAGACATGCCGACGTTCCAATTATTGGAGTTGTTGGTCGGTTCGCCTATCAAAAAGGTATAGATGTTATAGCTTCCGTAATTGACGGTATACTCCAAAATATGGAAATACAATTTGTTATTCTGGGAACAGGCGACAAATCTCTTGAACATTTTTTCGGAGACCTTCCTAAAAGATGGCCCGGGAAAGCCGGTAGCTACATCGGCTACAGCAACGAACTTGCTCACCTTATAGAAGCGGGCAGCGATTTATTCCTTATGCCTTCACGCTATGAACCCTGCGGTTTAAACCAGATATATTCACTCCGTTACGGCACACTTCCAATAGTCAGAGATACGGGGGGACTGACCGATACTGTAGAGCAATACATAGAGGCCGACGGTTCCGGTACAGGTTTTTTATTCAAAGACCTGAATTCAACTTCCCTGTATTTTACCGTGGGATGGGCCATTAGCACCTACTACGATAGGAAAAACCATATGTCAAAAATGATTCAGAGTGCTATGGCTAAGAACTTTTCATGGGAAAAAGCAGCGGAAGAGTATCTCCGGGCCTACCGGGGAATATTATAAGCTCTCAAAAGACTTAAAAAACTCGACAAGCAAACTCCACCTAGTTTTTTTCAATTACCGACAATCCTAATTTAAATTTACTTGTCTCTTAGAATATTTCTAAAAACTAATAGTCTTAATTGAAATGTTAATTTCTTTACTTATTTTCAGTAGATTTCTGGAGTAGTTTATTGGGATAGTTTATAGGGTATTTATGTCCCTATAAATTATTAAAATCTTATATCCGCGCTTAGGCCACCGGTAAAAGAAATATTATCAACATCCAAAGCGGCCGCTCCGGCATATGGCTTGAGCAAAAGAAAATTGCCCAACCTCATCTCAAATCCACCGGTAATTATCACAGCATCTGATTCTTCAGGAATATCACTCCATCCAATCCTAAGAATAGGACTTAAGAAACCCGAAAATCCTGCCCCCATTTCAAGAGAGGCGGAAGAACCAAGCGTCGGAAAATATCCATATTCTAGGGATAGGGAAGCACCGTTTTGATATCCCATCCTAAGGGCGGCGCCTCCTCCAATTTTTGTATTTTTTTCAGTTACTCCCATTGAAGCCCAGGCTGATCCGGAAATGTAATCTCCAGAAAATTGTGGGCCCGCATAGACATAATAAAATTTATCAACATTATTATCTGCAAGTCCCCCACCAGCGGTAAAACCAAATACTTTTTCAGTATGACCATATCCAAGATAAAGAAGATAAATATTTTCATCCCCTGTAAAAAAAATCCCCTCAGCACTGGTAAATATACCACTGGCACCCTTGGTCTTTGATAGGGCAGTTTTCTCCAGTTCTATCTCCATACCATCTGATATCCTTGAATCAGGCAGAAGAATAACCAAGCTAGTCTTGTCGGAAGTAAGAACTCGGACATTTTTTTCGAGGAGCACCCTGCTTTTCTTCATTTTCCCAGTTACTGGATGCTTTATATTTTCAACCTCATAAACGTCAACGCTATCGCCAGCCTTAATTCCAGAGGAGGCTCCATAATCCGTATAGACCCTTCCTTCCTCTGTTTTTATTACATAATTAGCTCCGGCATAGACTCTTCCCTGAACAGCAAAGGCTATAATAGCTGCTGCAAGTAATTTTTTTATAAACATTATCAATTCCTCCGACGAGCGATTTCTACTCCGTCTCTGGAGTCCTTTGTTTCATTACGCTCTCGTCTTTCTGGTCCTTAATCAGTTTTTCCAATAGTCTGAGTTCTTGTTGATCAAAATAGAGACGATTAGGATCAAACCCACAAGCGACAAAGGCCTCATAGTCCGGTTCTAGGCTTCTTAAGACCCTTATTATTTTCGCATCAACTGGCATAAACATAAGCTCTGGGTCATTAAATGAGACCCTGCAACTTTCACCTGCAAGTAGTGTAAGATCTTCAAAGACATGCCCTGGTGCCCTAAGCCGAGCCCCAAACCCATTTTTATTTATGCCTGTGGTAAGTGCAGAAAAGGAGAATTCTCGGCTGGGAATAGTGATATCCAATTGTAGTTGTCTCTGGACCAACCTTTCAAAAATTTTACCTCTTTTTACAGGGAATCCAGCAATCTCCGCCATAGCACAAAGAGCATCCTCGATTTCATCTTTTGAGGCAATCTGGGGAATAAAGGTAACCTCTTTTATTTCAAGACCCCTGATTACCTCATCGGTAAGTTCAGGTGTCCTAATAATCAAAAAAGGACGCTCTTTGATAAGCTTAAGAAATTCATAGCGACTATCCAATCTCTCTAATACTTTCCTGTAGCTTGAATCAAAGACAACAAAGTGTGGCATAAGAGAGTAAAATGCAGATCCTAATTCCTTTACTTTTGTGACAGTTAGCAGGCGCGATTTAAATCGCTCCCGTAGTACGCTCTCAATATCAGAAACAATACTTGACTCCGCGCTCCGGTCGGGCGCACAAATAATGAGCACCTTTAGTATATTATCTGCCATATTGGTTGCCCCCTTATTTTACTTACTACTTAATATTATAAGTTATGGGACTTTTTTTCAATACTCAGTCATAAAAACAAGCTTTAGACTTGCATATAAAATATTTATCTGTTAACATTTTTGTAATCTTGGAGTAACAGTTTTACACAAGCAAAGGAGTTTAAATCATGCGGGAATTAAGAAAAACAGATAAGGTTAAAATACTTTTTGTCAGGCCACCGGAACGGCTATGGCCAATAATTAACGAATCAGACAATTTTCTTCTGCCACTCACCTTCCCCACTCTGGCTGCCTATATCCGGAGAGAAATTCCCAACCTTGAAATAAAAATCATTGACTGCCTTGCCAACCGCATAGGATGGAAATCCCTCGAAAAAATCCTTGCCGAAGAAAAACCAGACATATTTTGTGCCGGTGAACAGACAATTTATATGCACGAAAGTATGAGGGCAGCTGAAATCATACGGAGAGTTAGTCCCGACACTGTAATTATAACAGGGGGATACTTTCATTCTTTTATGGTGGACTACACCTTTGAACACTTTCCCTTCGTAGATTATATTGTCCGCTTTGAGGGAGAAGTTACATTCACAGAATTAGTTAAAACCTTGATGGATGGCGGAGATGTTAGCAAGGTAAAAGGCATCGCCTATTCAGATTCTGGAAAAGTTGTTAAAACAGAAATAAGACCAGTCATTTCCGATTTAAACACCCTCCCCATGCCAGCATACGACCTTATGCCTGTAGAAAAATACTCTCCCTTCGGTTTATTGTGGCCAAACGCGATAACAATAGAGTCAAACAGGGGTTGTGTTTATAACTGCGATTTCTGTTCTTGGGCAGCTATGCAGAACCAAAGTGAGATGGTAGATGGCAAACTAACAACACAGCCGCGCTTCAGAATTAAGGACCCTGATGTCGTATTAGAGCAGATTGATTATCTTTACAATGAGCGGGGTGTCCGCTACCTCTTCTGGGTTGACGGTACTTGGAATGCCAGCCATGAGTGGTTGGATGAGTTCTGTACCAAGTTAATCAAAAGAAACTACAAGCTCGGTTGGTGGGCATTTATACGCCCCAGCCTTATGCTTGAACAAGAAGAGCTGGGAATTTTAGAAAAAATGGTAAAAGCTGGACTTCGCCACTGCCTATTTGGAGGCGAACGCGGTGAAGAAAAAGAATTTGACACTATAAAAAAGCAGGCTGATCCAAGCGATTTAATAAAAGTCACTGAAATCCTGAAAAAGAAATATCCTCAGGTATTCAGGCAGTCCACTTTTCTCGTTGGAATTCCAGGGGAAACTAAAGAGTCCATCAAACAACTGGGTCACTATACACGAAAAGCTGTAGATGTGGACTTTGCAGCCTATCATCCACTCATGCCCTACCCTGGAACAGGTCTCTGGGAAACAATGCAGGATGGCCCCAGTCTTGAAGTTAAAGATTTCGCCAAATATGATATGTTCTACCCAGTCTTCCGAACTGAGGAACTCTCTAGGGAAGAAATTTCTAAGCAAATATCAAATCTCTATTTGGCTTTCATACTGAGGCAACCCTGGAGATATGTGGCCAGAATGTTTTCGCCTCATAAAATCCGACGTCGCCTGCACTGGTGGTTTGCTTTCTCAAATACCAGAGTTTTTATAAGAGATATTTTCCTTGCCATAGTTGGCAAGAAGAAATTCTCAGGTTTTGGCGGAGTTAATGAGCTCTGGAAACCTTCCTGGTACAATAAATAATTTTCTAAGACTACCAGCTTGACACTCTGCCAACGAATAAGGATAATTAATCCTTAATTGGCGAGTTTGATATGAATATATTAAGGGGGTTTTTATAGCAATGAACGCAAAACGAGAAAGCACATTAAAGATTGAAGAGAATCTTGAGGCAGCTTTATGCTACATTTTTCTCTGGGTCACCGGAATTATTTTTTTATTACTTGAAAAAAAGAACAAGTTTGTCCGGTTTCACGCATATCAATCCACAATAGTCTTTCTGGCTATTTGCGCTCTACGGCTTATTACAAAATATATTCCGCTCCTTGGCCCACTTTTTTCCTTAGTTATAGTTTTGCTATGGGTTTTCTTAACCTATAAGGCATTTAACGGAGAAGAGTTTGCTCTGCCAATTGTAGGAGATCTTGCCAAACAATTAGCCAATAAAAATTCCGAGCCTAAAGAAAAAGAAAACTAGATTTAAGAGACCACTCCTCTATTTTTTAATTAAGCGTAGCTATAAATAATAAAGGGCTGGACTAATTAGACAGGCACTATTTGACGCTCTATCTTTTTGATAGGTTACTGGTCGTTTCAAATTAAAGGCATTTAGTCGACTAAAACGCATATAAATAAGCCATTAAAATTTGACATTAAAGGAAAAAAAACCATTATAGTAAGGTTAATATGACAGAACAAAAACTAAAAGAACTCTTAGCGAAGTGGGAAGGTAGACGTGGAAACCTGATAATGATCTTTCATGAGATTCAGAATACCTACGGCTATGTCCCTCGAAGAATCTCACTCCGGCTCTCAGAAATGCTTGACGTTCCACTTGCGCAGATTTATGAGGTTCTTACCTTCTACCATTATTTCAAACTTGAAAAACCCGGCAAACATACCATAGCAATCTGTATGGGAACAGCCTGCTACCTTAAAGGCGCAGCAGTCGTATTAAAAGAATTTAAAGACATACTTAGAATTGATGAAGATAAGACCACAGAAGACGGCAAGTTTTATCTTACTACGGTCCGCTGTGTCGGATGTTGCGGGCTGGCCCCTGTAGTCACTGTGGATGGAAAAGTCTACTCCAAGGTTGAGAGGACTCAAGTGGCCGGAATTTTATCGGACTTTCTTGCCAAAGAAGAAGAAAAAGAAACAAATGAATAACCCTGACTTAAATAAAATAACAAAACAAGAGCAAGACCTCGATGACAATTGGATCAGAGTGGGTATGAACACTTGTGGAATCGCCGCAGGTGCTGATGATATTTATGAATATTTTAAGACAAGAATTGAGAAAGGCTCCCTTAAAGTCCGCTTAAGAAAATGTGGTTGCCTTGGTGCCTGCTATGCTGAACCTCTAGTTGAGGTAAAAGTAAAGGGAATGCCGACTATTGTTTATGGTAATGTTACGGAAAAAATA